>JBDTXT010000084.1:0-8850 GCA_040006035.1 Pseudonocardiales bacterium
TGCGCAGCACGTCCAGGTCGACATAGGTGACGCCCACCTGTTCACCCACGAGCGGGTCGACATCGCGCGGCAAGGCCAGGTCGAGCACCACGAGCGGGCGCGACACCCGGGAACCGACCGCGTCGGACTCCACGACCAGGCCGGTGGCGCCGGTGGAGGAGATCAATACGTCGGCCTCGGCGATCTCGGCCGGCAGCTCAGCGAGTGACACGGCCCGGCCGCCGAGCGTTGCGGCCAAGCGCAGCGCGTGCTCGAGGGAGCGGTTGGCCACCACGACATCGGTGAGCCCGCGGCGGCGCAAGGTGGCACCGGCCAGAGCACCCATCGAGCCGGCACCGACAATCACCGCGCGCCGCCCGTCGAGTGCTCCCAGCACGTCAGTGGCCTGGTCGAGCGCGACCGACACGATGGACGCGCCCGCCCGGTCGATGCCGGTGTCGGTGTGCACGCGCTTGCCGACCCGCAGCGCGCTCTGGGCCAGGTCGTGCAGCACGCTGCCGACTGAGCCGGCGCGGGTGCCCAGGACGTAGGCCGCGCGCAACTGGCCCAGGATCTGCGATTCGCCGACCACCATCGAGTCGAGCCCGGACGCGACCGAAAACATGTGCTCGGTGGCGGCCTCGGCGAAATGGACGTAGAGGTGATCGGACAGGTCGGGCACCGCCAGTCCGGCGTGCCGGGCCAGGACGGTAGTGATCTCGGCCACCGCCGGGTGGAACCGCGCGACGTCGGCGTAGACCTCGATCCGGTTGCACGTCGACAGCAACAGCACCTCGCTGATCGTCTCGGCTCGATGCAGCTCGTCGAGCGTCTTGCGCAGATCATCGACGGGGACTGCCGCGCGCTCGAGTACCGCCACGGGGGCCGTCCGATGGGACAGGCCGAGGACCAGCACGCTCATCGCTGCACCACCGCCTGACTCTGTACCGCAGCAGCTTTGCGGTTCTCGTGGAACGAGAGGATCTGCAGCTCGGCGGCCAGGTCGACCTTGCGCAGGTCGACGTGCGGCGGCACGTTCAGCACGACGGGGGCGAAGTTCAGGATGCTCGTCACGCCGGCCGCGACGACCTTGTCGCAGACCTCCTGGGCGACGGCCGCGGGGGTGGCCAGCACCGCGATGGCGACTTCCAGCTCGCCGACGATCCGGTCGATCTCGGCGATGTCCTGCACGACCAGACCGCGGATCGTGGTGCCGATGCGCTCCGGATCAGCGTCGAGCAGCGCGGCGATGCGGAATCCACGGGTGGCGAAGCCGGCGTACCCGGCGAGCGCCTGGCCCAGGTTGCCGACGCCGATGAGCGCGACCGAGCGGTGGACGGTGAGGCCCAGGGTGCGGGCGATCTCCTCGGTGAGAGTCGAGATGTCGTAGCCGACGCCGCGGATGCCGTATGAGCCCAGGAAGGACAGGTCCTTGCGCAGCTTGGCCGAGTTCACCCCGGCCGCGGTGGCCAGCTCCTCGGACGAGACGGTGCTGATCGAGCCGTAGTCGAGGCTGCCGAGCACCCGCAGGTAGGTGGCCAGCCGCGCGACGGTGGCCTCGGGCACCGCGCGAGCCTGGGCGCGCAGATCATCCACGGGGTCGCGACCGTCGCCACGACGACCGCGCGGCGCGGCTTGGACGGTGGGCCGGCTAGCCCCGTCTAGCGCGGGGGGCACGGGTGGCTCGGCGGACATGGACACCTCTGGAAGTGCCACACTGCAGGCGCCAGGACCGGCTATCGGCGGCGCCCAGCGGGTGTGGTAGAAGCTGGCTGGACGCAGCCCAAGCTACGCCGCTCGTGAATCTTTTCCCAAATCCCGTTCACCGTGCTATATGTCGCGATCAGCGGGTGAGGGCCTTACGGAACCGGGGCTCCTCGACGCGCCAGTAGCCGTGTTCCTTGCCGTCGATGAGGATGACCGGCACTCGATCGGAATACTCGGCGCGGCGATCCTGCTCGGCGTCAACGTCGAGTTCCTCGTAGCCGAAGCCGAGTTCGCCGGCCAGCCGGCGCAGCACCTGCTCGGCCTCATCGCACAGATGGCAGCCGACCCTCGTGATCAGGGTTACCCGGTGTTCAGCGGGCGCCATCAGCTCGCTCCGCGGCCCGTAGTTGCCACTTCATGATCTTGCCGGTGACGGTACGGGGCAGTTCGGGGACGATCTCGATCTCGCGCGGGAGCTTGAACCGGGCCAGTGATTCGGCGGCGGCGGCGAGCAGCACCCCGGCGTCGAGGTCGGTGTTCATCACGGGGACCACGTAGGCGTGCACGACCTCGCCGGATGCCTCGTCTGGCACGCCGACCACCGCGACCTCAGCCACGCCGGGCTGCGCGGCCAGCACGGCCTCGACCTCGGCTGGGTAGACGTTGAACCCATTGACGATCACCAGTTCGGCGCTGCGTCCGACCAGATGCAGCTCACCGTCCTCGTCGGTGACCGCGATGTCTCCGGTGCCGAACCAGCCCTCGGCGTCCGGGCCGTCGGCGCCGTCGGGCCAGTACCCGGAGAACAGGTTCGCGCCTCTGACGAAGAGCCGGCCGGGATCATCCGGCCCGGTCACTTCGCCGTCGGCGTCGCGCAGTTCGGTTTCGATGCCGTGCAGGGCCTTCCCGATCGAACCCGGCTTCGGCTTCGCGGTGCCGATCGCGTTGATGGTGACGACAGGTGCGGCCTCGGTGAGCCCGTAGCCGTCGTGTAGGACGACGCCCAGCTCGGCGTAGCCGTCGACCACCGCAGCCGGCAGGGTCGCCGATCCGGACATGGCGAAGCGCACGGAGGCGAAGCCGTCGCCCAGCCCCGGCTGGCGGAGCCACTGGGCGTACTGCCCCGGCACGCCCAGCACGGCGCTCACCCGCTCGGTTGCCATCGTGGCCAGGGTGGCGGCGGCGTCGAACCGATCGGCGAGCACGGCGGTGGCGCCCACGCGGAGCGCCATCCCGAGCCCGGCGTTCAGACCGAATACATGGCACAACGGCAGCGGGACGAACAGCACGTCGTCGGCCCGCAGCACGGGTGGCTCGATCGACGCCAACTGCTCGACATTGGCCAGCAGGGCTCGCGCCGAGAGCATGGCGCCCTTCGGCCGCCCGCTGGTGCCCGAGGTGTAGAGCAGCACCGACAAATCCTCGCCGCCGCGGTCGGCGTGCGGGTCCTCGCCGTCGGGCGCCGAGGTCAGGAGCGCACCGGCCGTGGCGGGGGTGATGTGCAGCGCAGCACCGCTGTCGCGCAGGATGTGCTCGATCTCGGGACGGGTGTAGGCCGGGTTGACCGGGACGGCGACCAGACCCGCCCGCAGCGCACCCAGGTAGAGGACGGCGAACGGAATGCCGGTGCCAAGCTCCAGCGCCACCCGGTCACCACTATTCGCACCCCCCGCCAGCAGGGCGAGGGAAGCGCGGGTCACGGCGCGGTCGAGTTCGGCCCAGGTCACGCGGGAATCGGCATCGATGACTGCCGATTGATCGGGGCAACGTTGCGCGCCAACTCTGAGCAGCTGACCGATACCGGCGGGCTTGTCCGCGCCCATATTCACGTGCCTCCCGCTACCCCGGCCGTCCAGTCGTATCGGCTCCACCGTAGGCCTGGCGGGAGGACGGGCTGGATTGGTGTGCTGGGGAGGGTTTACGGAACCCTACTGACAGGTAAGGTTAGCGCGGTCTTCACATGCACAACCCCCGCCGAAGGGTTATTGCCTATGCAACGCGCAGTCGAGCCCGATCCGGGGTCTCCTGACCTCGGGTCAGGCCTGCGCACCTTGGTCGCTCTGATCAACGATGCATGCGCGGCAATGGGTACGCGGCCGGCATTCGCGTGGGCGGGATCCGCGTCGCTCGGTGGCCTGCAGATGGCTACCGAGGTCACTATTCCGACTACTCGGACGGCGCGCGGCCGGGCACACAAAGCGACCGGGCGCACCACATTCGGCGGCGCTCCGGCGCCGGCCCCGGATCCCGCGGTCGTCGAGGAGCAGCACGTCGAGACGTGGCGACTGGTCACCCTCGCGCAGGGTGGCGACGGTGAGGCGTTCGGCCAGCTCTATGACCGCTACGTCGATATCGTCTTCCGGTTCGTCTACTACCGCGTCAATGACCGCGGCATGGCCGAGGACTTCACCAGTGAGACATTCCTTCGCGCCCTGCGCCGGATTAGCACCATCACCTACCAAGGCCGCGATATCGGGGCGTGGTTCATCACCATTGCCCGCAATATCGTGCTCGATCACATGAAGTCGGCCCGCCACCGTCTGGAAATAACAACCGCAGACACGATCGAGGGCAAGGAATCCTCGCCGAGCCCCGAAACGGCCGTCCTCGACGGGCTGAGCTCCGACCGGCTGATGGCTGCGGTGAAGCTACTCGGCGCCGAGCAACGCGACTGCGTGATGCTGCGGTTCATCCAGGGCTTCTCGGTCAGCGAAACCGCAGCGGTGATGGGCAAGAACGACGGCGCAATCAAGGCACTGCAACACCGCGCCGTCCGCAAGCTGGCCGAACTCGTCGGCGAGGACCTGCGATGAGAGCCTGCTGGCTGCCGAGTATCGGAACCGCTTTCGACTCGTTGATTGCAATGAGTCGCGAAAGTGCGAGCACTGCTACTTCCGAGGCTGACAATCGCAGGCAGGGCGTTTTCCGGGCAGGGGATGTAGGACATGGCTGAGCATCGCGTGTCGATGCTGAGTGCATCGTTACGCCGATTCGAGGATCCGGCTCGTTCGAGCGATCCTCGAATTCGCTCGCTCGTCGCCCAGCTCGCCACGATCGAACCGGCCCCGCCGCCACGCGCGCACTTCCGCGCCGAGCTGCGCGGCCAACTGGTGGCTGTCGCCCCGCGGCTCATCGCCGAGGGCCCGGCCGTCGAATCACCGCGACCCGCGCAGGTCGGTGTGCAGCCCACGCCGGCCACCCAGGCGAAGCGCTCACGGTTGGGTGCCTTTGCCGGCTGGACCTCCAGGATCTCGATCGGCCGCCCGCTGGCGGCGCTCACCGCGGTCATCGCCGTCTTCGCCATGCTGCTGGGCGGTGCCGTATGGATGAGCAAGAAGTCGCTGCCCGGTGATGCGCTCTACTCATTGAAGCGAGCGAACGAGAATGTCGCTCTGTCACTGACGACCAACGACGGGGAAAAGGGCAACCAGTACCTCACGCTGGCCACGAAGCGGGCCGAAGAGGTCTCGGCGCTGGTGGCCCGCACCTCGTCCATGGCCGGTGGCGCGGGCGTGAACGCCGCCGGCGGTGTCAACGCCCACACCGCCCGGCTCATCAGGTCCACCCTCAACTCGGCCGACGCCGACACCCGCAACGGCGCGAAGCTGCTCGGCGCTGAGGCCGTGCGCACGAATTCGGCCGACCCGCTGAAGTCCTTGACCAGCTGGGCGCCCAGCCAGCTCGAACGCCTGCACGGCATTGCCGACCGCTTGGGTAGCGGCGCGTTGCACGACCGGGTGTCCGCTTCCGCGAAGCTCACCGCCGCGGCCTACTCGCGGGCCAAGGCGCTGCGTGCTGATCTCGGGTGCAGCTGCCTGGACAAGTCGACGACCGACGAACTGGGTCCGATGCCGTGCACCGCCGCCTGCTCTGCCGCCCGGGATCCGGCGAAGCAGTCGACGGCGCCGGCGAAGTCGCCGCGCACCAACACGGGCGGCACGGCACCGTCGGTGACCGGTGCCGGCGGTAGTGCGAGCGGCAGCGGTGCCACCGTGCTGCCAGGGACGCTGCCGGTCGGCTCGAGCGTGCCGTCGGTGCCGGTGACGAGCACTGGCCCGGGGATCACGCTGCCCGGGGTGCCTAGCCTGACGCTGCCGGGTCAGCCCCCCCTGTCGTCGGGTGCCAGCAGCACCCACACCTGCGCGATCGTCGTGCTCGGCGTCTGCATCGGCTGACAGTCCACCAAACCGCGCTTGACATCAGTGGGTTCCGCCGCGGACATCTGACGTCGATACCCTCATCGGGTGGCTGAACCGGCTCTGCCCGACGTTGAGTTCGAGGCACCGCTGATCGTGGCGCCGGACCCGCGCGCAGCCGCATTCTTCGACGTCGACAACACCATGGTCGTCGGCGCATCGATCTTCCATTTCGCCAAAGGGATGGCCGCCCGCGACTTCTTCTCCTGGCGTGACGTGGCGCGCTTCACTGCCCGGCAGATGCGGCTACGGATCCGCGGCGAACGGCATGGCGACATGCATCATGCGCGGGAATCCGCGCTGGGGTTCGTGGCCGGCAAGCGGGTGGTCGACATCGTCGCATTGGGCGAGGAGATCTACGACGAGGAGATCGCCGACAAGATCTGGTCCGGCACGCAGGCCCTGGCCCAGCAGCACATGGCCGCCGGTGAGCGGGTGTGGCTGGTCACGGCCACCCCCGTCGAACTGGCCGCAATCATCGCGCAGCGCCTGCAACTCACCGGCGCGCTCGGCACGGTGTCCGAGTCCGAGGACGGCGTTTACACCGGCCACCTGGTCGGCGACGTGCTGCACGGCGAGGCGAAGGCAGAGGCGATCCGCGACCTCGCCTCGCGCGAGGGTTTGGACCTGTCCCGCTGTGTCGCCTACTCGGACTCCATCAACGACATCCCGATGCTTTCGCTCGTCGGCCGCGCGGTAGCGGTCAACCCCGATTCCGCGCTGCGGGCCGAGGCCAAGGACCGTGGCTGGGAGATTCGCGACTTCCGATCCGGTCGCAAGGTAGCCCGCGTCGGCATCCCGGCCGCGCTCGGTCTCACCGCGATTGGCGCTGGGATCGGTGCCGGGCTGGCTGTGCGACGCGTACGCAGCGCAGCAAGCGCGCGCTAACGCCAGACGGACCGGCGCTGGACCAGTAGCCGGTACAGCGTGCTCTGGATCGTCTCGCGGACCCGATCGGTGATGTCAAAGAGCACGACCGGATCCTCGGCCGCCTTCGCGCCGTAGGACTCGGTGTGGATCGGCTCACCGAATTCGATGTACCACTTGCTGGGCAGCGGGACGAGCCCGAGCGGGCCGAGCCAAGGAAAGCTCGGCGTGAGCGGAAAGTACGGCAGGTTGAGCAACCGCGCGAGGATCTTCACGTTGGCCAGGACGGGATGAATCTCCTCGGAGCCGACGATCGACACCGGGATGATCGGGACGCCGGACTTCAGCGCCGCGTGCACGAAGCCGCCGCGCCCGAAACGCTGCAACTGATAGCGGTCGCGGAATGGCTTACCGATGCCCTTGAAGCCCTCGGGCCACACGCCGACGAGTTCACCCGAGCTCAGCAGTCGCTCGGCGTCAGGGTTGCACGCCAGGGTCGCTCCGGACTTGCGGGCGAGCGGCCCGATCCCAGGAGCAGTGAAGAGCAGGTCGGCACCGAGCATCCGCAGGTAACGCCCCGAGCGGTCCTCGTCAGCCGTGTGCTCGTGCACCGCAACTGCGGTCATCGCGCTGTCCAGTGCCCACAGGCCACCGGCATGGTTGGCCACGAGCAGCGCGCCCCCGTCGGCGGGGATGTTCTCGACGCCGTTCACCTCGACGCGGAACCACAGGTCATACAAGGGCTTCAGCAGCGGGATGACCACGTTCTCGGTCAGGTCCGGGTCGAAGCCGAAGTCGTCGACCTGGTAATCGCCGGCCAGCCGCCGCCGCAGGAACGCCAGCCCGTCGGCTATCCGGCGCTCCACCGCGGGCACCTCGGTGCCGGCCGTGACTGCTGGAGCGGCGGCGTCGTCGCTGTGCAGCGCGTGGATGGACGCGTCGACGTGCGGCTGGACTGCCGGCCGCGCCGTTGATCGCTGCGAGCGCGCGCTGCTGCCGCGACCGTGCATCGGGATCACCCGTGCCTCATCCATCTGTCTCAGGCCACCTCATCAATCGCTTCTGGTCCGTCGAGGTAGGAGCGCAACGCCTGCTCGGTCGAGCGCCGCGGTACGTAACCGAACTCGTCACGGAGCCGCGAGGTGTCCACGACCCGCCCGAAGTTCAGGAAGCTGGCCTGCTCGGCGGTGAACTCGATGACGCCGCTGTTGCGCACCACTGCGCCGACCAGCGAGATCGCGGCCGCCGGAACCGGCAGGCGTATCCGTCCGGCCCGGCGCACAGCCTGGGACAGGTACACCACGCCGTCGGCAGCAACGTTGTAGACGCCGGGATGGTTGGCGATCGTGGCCAGCCGTAGCACTTCGACCGCATCATCTTCGTGCAGCAGTTGCAGGCGCGGGTCGAAGCCGAGGGAGGTGGGCACGATCGGCATCGCCAGATAGCGGGTGAGCGGCGACTCTACGGTGGGACCGATCAGACTCGCCAGGCGCAGGATCGTCACGGCGATGTCCGGGCGGCGCCGGCTGAAGCCGCGCAGGTATCCCTCCACCTCGACGGCGTCGCGGGCATATCCGCCGCGGGACTGCCCGGCCGCGGCCATCTCCTCGGTGAAGGCGGTGGGGTCGCGCGGGCCGGAGCCGTACACCGCTGTCGTTGACTTCACGACGACGCGCGTGACCGATTCCGAGCGCTGGCACGCGGCGAGCAGCTGCATGGTGCCGACGAGGTTCAGGTCCTTGCTCGGCGTCCGGCCGCCGCCGCCCAGGATCCCCATCGCGGCGTGCACAACGGTGTCGACGCGGGCCTGCGAGAGGACCTTGCCGATGAGCGGATCGCGGATGTCGGCGCGGACGTACTCAGTGCGGCCGAGGCGATCCAGATCCGCCTGTCCGAGCGGAGTCGTGTCGACCCCGATTACCCGCTCGATCGACGGGTCGGCGGCCAAGGCCGCCGCCAGTCGAGCGCCTAGATGGCGGCTGACACCCGTGATCAGGACGACGCTGGACATGCGTCGCGGCAGGCTACTTCTTGTTTCGACGCTGAACGCGCGTCTTCTTCAGCAGCTTGCGGTGCTTCTTCTTGGCCATCCGCTTGCGCC
>JBDTXT010000085.1:0-8840 GCA_040006035.1 Pseudonocardiales bacterium
TGGCGTCGAAGGTCAGGTCGTGATCGATGAACTGCCCGAAGAACGTTATACCCGCGGTGTCGCGCGGGTTGTTCTTGTTGACCAGGCTCAGCTTCGGGTCGGTGATGAGCAGAACCGGGCCACCGTCCGGACCGAACAGGTTGTCCTTGGCGTCGAGCATGCCGCCTGGCGCCCCGATATCGCGCAGCGCCTGTTGTAGGCCGGAGGAGTTCCCAGCGAAGGGCGGCAGGTCGCTGAACATCCGGCCGAAGTTGGCCGAGGGCGTGGCTGCGCCAGCGCTCACTGGGCAACCGGCAGGTGCCGCCACGGCAGCCCCGGGCCCGAGCAGGCCGCCGGCGAGGCCGGCCAGCGTCGCCGCCCCGGCGCCAATGGCCCCGGCCTGCAGGAACCTTCGCCGTGACGTTTCTGAAGTTTCGTTTGGTGCGTTCATCAGCTCGTTCTCCAGCCGGGGGCTTGTTGACGGGTTGGCAGTCATACGGAGCAGGGCGGCCGTCCGGTTCCGGACAGCCGACCGTCAAAGGTTGGTGTGGGCGTTACTCGTGCCAGTGGGACCTTCGGGCGGCCTTGAGGTCGCGCCGCAGGCCCTGGTTGTGCCGGCCGATTAGGCAGCAGATCGGGCGTCGGCATCTTGTTCCTGGCCGGAAGTCGTCACCGGTTACGGGTTTTAAAAACCGGACAAATCATGCAGTCTGGTCATGGGCCCGCCTCGACGGCGAGCGTCTGCGAGTGAAGGGAACCTGACAATGTTTGCCTCCTTCGGTACCGCAGTAGTCAAGCTGCGGTGGCTGATCCTTGTCCTCTCGGTCGGGTTCCTGGCCTTCGCCGGAGTATGGGGAACGGGTGTCTTCGGCGTGATGTCGGGCAGCTCCAGCCTGGACGACCCAGCCAGTGAGTCGCAGCGCATCAATCAGCGCGTCGCCGACCAACTGGGCCGGCAGAGCGTCGACCTCGTCGGTCTCTACTCCAGCGACACCCTGAGCGTCGAGCAGCCGCAGTTCCGCAGCGCGGTCGAGGCGGTGGCTACGAAGGTCCGCGGTCTGCCCGACGTCGCGGCAGTGCAGACCTACTACGACTCGCACTCGGCGTCGATGATCTCAAAAAGCGGCCACGAGACGTTCCTAACCGTCCGCCTTGCCGCCGGCGCGGGCGACGACGGGGCCAAGCACGTCATGCACAACCTGCGGGCCACCGGCTTGAAGTCGCAGGCTGGTGGGCAGAAGGCCGTCGACCTCGCCATCAACGACACCGTGCCCAAGGACATCGGGATAGCCGAGTCGGTCGCGACGCCGCTGCTGCTGATCGGGTTGCTGATCGTGTTCGGCAACTTCGTCGCCGCGAGCATGCCCTTGCTCATCAGCGCCTTCTCGGTCCTGGGCGCCTTCACGCTGCTGCGCGTCATCACGATCTTCACCCCGGTATCGATCTTCTCGCTCAGCATCATCACCATCCTCGGCATGGGCCTGGCCGTCGACTACGGGCTGTTCATCGTCAGCCGCTATCGCGAGGAGTTGGACAACGGCCTGCCCGTACCGGCGGCGATCTCGCGCACCATGGCCACCGCGGGCCGCACGGTCGCCATCTCGGGTCTGCTGCTCACCCTCGCGCTGGCCAGCCTCACGATCTTCCCGCAGACGCTGCTGCGCTCCATGGGCTTCGGCGGCTCGGCCGCGGTGCTCTTTGCGATGCTCAGCAGCCTCACCGTGCTGCCCGCGATGCTGGCCGTGCTCGGCTACCGCATCGACGCCGGCCGCCTGCCATGGGGTCGTCGGCGCAGCGCGCCGTCCGAAACGCCCGCCGCCGCCCCGGCCGTCGACGACACGTCCGGCCGCTGGGCCCGGATCGCATCGAGCGTGATGCGCCGCCCGGTCCTGTACGCCCTCGGCGTCGTTCTGATCCTCGGTGGCCTGGCCCTGCCGTTCGCCAAGGTCAAGTTCGGTGGCATCGACGAGCGCATGCTGCCGGCCGGAACGCAGAGCCGGGTCGTCTCCGAGCGGCTGGCCGCGGACTTCCCGAACGGCGGGATACGGCCCATTCGGGTACTGATCAGCAAGGCTGAACCCGCGGCGGCCACGTCGTTCCAGCACGAGATCGCCGCCATCTCAGGGGTGAACGACACCGCAGTCGCCGCGCAGAAGGGCAACTCGACATTGTTGTCGGTGTTCTACTCCGGTAGCGCCAACTCGCAGTCCGCCCGCGGCATAGTCACCCACATCCGAGACCTGGCCCGGCCCCTGGGCACCGATGTGATGGTGGGCGGCACGTCGGCCAGCGTCGTCGACCAGTTGAGCTCGCTCAGCTCCCGACTGCCGTTGATGGCACTGCTCGTCGCCGGCATCACGTTCCTCGTGCTCGCCGTCGGATTCGGCTCGCTCGTCGTGCCGTTGAAGGCGATCGTGATGAATCTGGTCTCGATCGGCGCGGCCTTCGGGGTCGTGACGTGGGTCTTCCAGGACGGGCACCTGTCCGGGTTGCTGGGCTTCACGCCGACCGGCTACGTCGAGGCGAGCCAGCCCATCCTCATGGTCGCGATCCTGTTTGGCCTGTCGATGGACTACGAGGTGTTCCTGCTGTCGCGGGTACGCGAGCGGTGGGACGATCTCGGCGACAACACCGCGGCCGTGGTGACCGGCGTGCAGCGGACCGGCAAGATGATCACCACCGCGGCGATCCTGCTGTGCATCGTGCTGGGCTTCTTCGTGACGTCGAGCCTGACCTTCATCAAGATGATCGGTGTGGGCACCGTCGTGGCACTGCTGGTCGATGCGACCCTGGTGCGGTTGGTGCTCGTGCCCGCGACGATGCGGCTGCTCGGCAAGTACAACTGGTGGGCTCCGTCGTTCGTGCACAAGCTCTACGGCCGCTACGGCATTCGCGAGTCCGACCCCGTGCCACCGTCGCGCGAGAACGGCGATGCCCAGCTCGTACTGCGTTAAGTGTGCGCCTAGTCGGACTCGCCCAGGACGTCCACCAACCGGCGGCGGCGGGTGGGCAACGTCTCGGGGGCCAGCCCGACGCGCAGCAGCACGCTCGGGTGCATCGCGAGGCGCAGGTGCTGGCGCAGCAGTTCGTGGGTCTCACGGACCTCGATGAGCTGGGTCAACGGGCTGGCCGCGTAGCCGAGGTCGGCGATCTCGAGCAGGACGTGTTCCAATGCCTCGCCCACCGCCAGCCAGCCGGCCGGGCTGTCGTCCATCGTGCCCAGCAGCAACAGGCATTGATCGGCACCGGTGCCGTTGTCCTCCGGGAGCCAGCCGGATCCGTCGGTGTCGAACACCCGGATCGGCACGTTCTCGCTGCTGCGCGCGCCGACACCGGCGTAGGCCACGTTGGAAGACTGCACGCCGTCGAGGCGGCGCGGGTCATCGCTCGTCCAGGCGCGCAACTCGGCCCGGTAGGCCGGGTCCCCGACCTCGAGGCCGTCGGCCCGCTGGTTCAACCGGGCGATGGTCTCGCGGTCCTCGGCCCGGGTGATCGGCATCAGCACGGCGCCCTCGGCGTTCGCTGCCTGCACCAGACGGTCCACCACCTGCGCCGGGACGGCGTCGTGGGCGAAGCGGCGGCGGTTGGTCCGTCGGGCGTCGATCGCGCGATCCAGCGAGCCGATCGACGGCTGACGGCTGGCCCGGCCGGACAAGGTCAGGCGGGCGACGTCGTCCGGGTGGGCGTTGGGCGGGAATCGCTCGACGTAGACCCGGTACCCAGCGCCGGCCAGCGCGACGCGCGCATTGAACAGAGCGCATCCGCAGCTGATCATCATCTGACGTCCGCGGGGATCGAGTACCCGCAGCTGCCGATCCCAGTCGGCGCTGATCTGCAGACGATCCTCGCCGAGCAGGAAGCGCCACGGCTGGGTGTTGTGCACCGACGGCGCGAGCGTGGCGCGCACGGCGGCGCGGCGAAGCGCCCGCCTGGCCTCGGTGCTCGTCAGCTCTGCGGCGTTGTCGCCGTCTCGATCGGGTAGGTCCACCAGACCCGGTACTGAGTGCGTTGTCATGACTTGACCATGCGCCGCCTACCCGTCGCCGGGCAGGGTCGGACGTCCCGCCCGCAGCGACGGAGGTCACCCCTGGCCCGGCTGTGACCTTGGTCCCGGGCCCAGCGCCACCCGGTCAGGACCAGATCGGGACTTCCGACTCGATCGGCGCCCCCTTCCACCGCAGAACATGGAAACCAACCGGGGCACCCCGCCGACACGAGCAACGCAACAGAGGAGAACCACCATGAAACGCAGAGCATTCGACTCACTGGTCAGCGTTGTCGGCCTGTTCCTCGCCGCCATCCTGATCGTCGCAGGCTCCCTGCTCACCTGGGCCCACAACTTCGTGACCGACGAGGTGCACAGCCAGTTGTCGGCGCAGCAGATCTACTTCCCGCCCAAGGGCAGTGAAGCCATCGCCGGTGACGAATACGCCCCCGTGCGACAGTACGCGGGCCAGCAGCTCACCACCGGTGCGCAGGCCAAGGTCTACGCCGACTCCTTCATCGGCAACCACCTGAAGAAGGCCGGCGGGGGACTGACTTACGCGCAGCTCAGCACCAAGGCGCAGGCCAACCCGGATGACAAGGAGCTGGCCGCCAAGGTCGCGACCATGTTCAAGGGCGAGACGCTGCGCGGCCTGCTGCTCAACGCCTACGCCTTCGGCACCATGGGCACGATCGCCGGGATTGCTGCCTTGGCGGCGTTCATCGGCGGCGCGGTCCTGCTGCTGCTAGCCGGGCTCGGGCTGTGGCATTCGCGCCGGACGTCGCCTGACGCCGAGATCCCGACGGTGCACACCGCGCCACGGATTCCCGTCAACGCCTGACCGGCTCCCGACTGACGCACCGGCACCCGCCGCAAGCGGTGCCGGTGCGTCGAAGTGTGAACCGCAGTACTCCGACCGACGTGAGAGGCAAGGGACGACATGCTTTCCGTACCGAGCGTTCAACCAGCTCCAGCAGCGATCAAGTACGTGTTCGACTTCGCCGAGGGTGGCCGGGAGATGGTTGACCTGCTCGGCGGCAAGGGCGCGGGGCTGGCCGAGATGAACCGGCTCGGCCTGCCGGTGCCCCCGGGATTCACCATCAGCACCGAGGCGTGTCGCCACTACCTGCGCAGCGGAGCCGAGCCGGCCCGGCTGGCCAGCGAGATCGACGATCACCTTGCCGCGCTGGAGGAAAAGGTCGGACGCAGACTCGGGCAGCATGATGACCCGCTGCTGGTGTCGGTGCGCTCCGGCGCCAAGTTCTCGATGCCCGGGATGATGGAGACGGTCCTGGACATCGGCCTCACCGATCGGTCCGTCGTCGGACTGGCCGGACAGGTGCACGATGATCACTTCGCCCTGGACTCCTACCGTCGGCTGATCCAGATGTTCGGCCGGACCGTGCTCGGCATCGACGACCACCGCTTCACCGACGTCCTGGGGGCGGCCCGCGCAGTTTCCGGCGCGGACGACGCCAACTTGTCCGTCATCGCGCTGCGGGCCGTTGTCGCGGACTTCAAGCAGATCGTGCTCGACGCGACCGGCCGGGAGTTCCCACAGGACCCACGCGAGCAACTGGCCCTGGCCATCCGGGCGGTATTCGGTTCGTGGCACACCGACCGGGCTGCGCTTTACCGGCGCCGCGAGGGCATCGCCGATGACCTGGGTACGGCCGTGAACGTCATGGCCATGGTGTTCGGCAACAAGGGCACCAACTCCGGCACCGGCGTCGCCTTCACCCGCGACCCGGCCTCCGGACAGCGCGGGCTCTACGGCGACTACCTGGCCGACGCGCAGGGTGAGGACGTGGTGTCCGGTACCCGCAATGCGCTGCCGGTGGCCGAACTGCAGCGCCTCGACCCGCAGTCCTACGAGCAACTCCTGCACAACGCCGGCGTCCTGGAGCAGCACTACCGCGATCTGTGCGACATCGAGTTCACCGTCGAGTGCGGCAAGCTCTGGATGCTGCAGACGCGGGTCGGCAAGCGCACGCCAGCGGCCGCATTCCGGATCGCCTGCCAGCTCGTCGACGAAGGAGTCATCGACCTGGACGAGGCGCTGCGCCGGGTCACCGGCCGCGATCTGGCGCAGCTGATGTTCCCGCAGTTCAACCCCGGACCGGATGCCGTGCAGCTGACGACCGGCGTCAACGCCTCGCCCGGCGCGGCTGTCGGCATCGCCGTCTTCGACTCGGCCACCGCGGTACGGCGGGCCGAGGCAGGCGAGCAGGTCATCCTGGTCCGGCGCGAGACGACGCCGGACGACCTGGCCGGCATCGTCGCCGCTGCCGGGGTGCTGACGACGCACGGCGGCAAGACCGCGCATGCGGCCGTCGTCGCGCGCGGCATGGGCAAGCCGTGCGTCTGCGGCGCCGAGGGGTTGCGGATGGACGGCAGCCGGCTCCTCGCGGCCGGGACCGTGATCGAGGAGGGCGACCAGATCTCGATCGACGGCACCACCGGCGCGGTCTATCTCGGCCAGATCCCGGTGCAGCCACCGCCGCTCGTCGACTACCTCGACGGCCGGCTCGACCCGGACTCGGCCGAGGCCGATGACCTGGTCCGCGCCGTGCACCGGCTGCTCGGGCACGCCGACGCCCGGCGCCGGCTCGGTGTGCGGGCCAACGCCGACACGCCTGAAGATGCGGCCCGGGCGCGGCGCTTCGGTGCCGAGGGCATCGGATTGTGCCGTACCGAGCACATGTTTCTCGGCGATCGGCGCAAGTACGTCGAACACCTCGTGCTGGCTGGCACGGCGGCCGAGCGGCGGAGGGCCCTCGCGGCTCTGCTCCCGCTGCAGCGGGCCGACTTCGTGGGCATCCTCGAGGCCATGGCCGGCGTCCCGGTGACCATCCGGCTCATCGACCCGCCGCTGCACGAGTTCCTACCCGACCAGACGAAGCTGGCGGTGCGGGTAGCGGTGGCCCAAGCCGCCGGAGCGGCGGACGAGCACGACGTCGCGCTGCTGACCGCGATCGAGCGCCTGCACGAGGTCAACCCGATGCTCGGGCTGCGTGGCGTGCGGCTGGGCATCGCGATCCCGGGGCTGTTCGCCATGCAGGCCCGGGCAGTGGCCGAGGCCGCGATCGAGGTCCGGCGGCGCGGCGTCGACGTGCTGCCCGAAATCATGGTTCCGCTGGTGGCGACCGTCGCCGAGCTCGATCTCACCCGACGTGAACTCGCCGGCGTCGTCGCGGAGGTGGCCCGGGAGGCCGGCGAACAGCTGGAGATCCCGATCGGCACCATGATCGAGCTGCCGCGCGCCGCGCTCACGGCAGGTGACATCGCCGCCGTCGCCGACTTCTTCTCCTTCGGCACGAACGACCTCACCCAGACCACGTGGGGCTTCAGCCGCGACGACGTCGAGTCGGCGTTCTTCCCGGCGTACTTCAAGGCCAGGGTCTTCGACGTCTCGCCGTTCGAGACGTTGGACCGCGCCGGTGTCGGCCGCCTCATCAGGATGGCGATCGTCGAGGGCAGGCTGGCCAACCCGATCATGCACATCGGCGTCTGCGGTGAGCACGGCGGCGACCCTGATTCGATCCACTTCTTCGACGAGGTCGGGGTGGACTACGTCTCCTGCTCGCCGTTCCGCGTGCCGGTGGCCCGGCTCGAGGCCGGCCGCGCGGTGTTGACGGCTGGCAGCAGCGACACGCGGTAGCGATTCGACGGCTACGACACAGGGAATTGCCCAGGGGATCACGTAATCCCCTGGACAATTCCCTGTGTGCGGGACGGTCTAGCCGCGGCCGCTGTGCCCGCCGGACCCGAAGCTCGGGAACGCTTGCGCCTCGTGGCCGTCGAGGGACGCTGCCACGGACAGCAGTTCCGCCACTGTGACGACGCCCTGGCCGCCGCGCCCGTGCAGGCGCACCTCGAACACGCCGGAGCTCATGACGAGGACGGCAGGCCCGCACCGACGAGCCGGGTCAGGTCGATCAGGCGCGCGGTGTAGCCCCACTCGTTGTCATACCAACCGAACACCTTGGCCATCCGGCCGGACGCCTGGGTCAGGCTCGAGTCGAACACGCACGACGCGGAGTCGCCGATGATATCGGTGGAGACGATCGGGTCGTCCGTGAAGCGCAGTCGACCGACGAGTGGACCGATCGCCCCGGCCGACTCGAACACGTCGTTGATCTCCTCGGCGGTGACGTCGCGCTCGAGCAGCACGGCGAGGTCGACCAGCGAGCCGTCGATGACCGGAACCCGCAGCGCGACACCGTCGAGGCGTCCCTTGACCTCGGGGATCACCTCGCCGACCGCGATAGCGGCACCGGTCGTAGTAGGGATGATGTTGACTGCGGCGGCGCGGGCGCGGCGCGGATCTTTGTGCGGTCCGTCAAGGACGTTCTGGTCGTTCGTGTAGGCGTGCACTGTGGTCATGAAGCCGCGCTCGATGCCGAAGGACTCGTGCAGCACCTTCACCATCGGGGCCACGCAGTTCGTGCTGCAGGAGGCGTTGGACACGACGTGGTGCGCGGCCGGGTCGTAGGTCTCGTCGTTGACGCCCATCACGATGGTGGCGTCGACGCCCTTGCCGAGCGAGGAGATCAATACCTTCGCGGCGCCGGCTGTGAGGTGTGCCGCCGCGGCGTCGCGGGTGCGGAACTTGCCGGTGGACTCGATGACGATGTCGAGCGCAACCTCGCCCCAGGCCAGCGCGGCCGGGTCACGCTGCGAGCTGACCCGGATCTTGTTGCCGTCGACGATGAGGGTGTCGTCGTGCACGTCGATGTCGACGCCCAGCGGGCCGAACGTGCTGTCGTAGCGCAGCAGGCGGGCCATCGTCGCGGCGTCGACCACGTCGTTGACGGCCACCACCTCGATGTCGTCGGTGGTCAGGCTGTAGCGCAGGTAGTCGCGCCCGATCCGG
>JBDTXT010000086.1:0-8792 GCA_040006035.1 Pseudonocardiales bacterium
GACCGCCACCGCCGGCGCCGAGACCGCCGGCACCGAGACCGCCGGCGCCGAGACCGCCACCGCCGAAACCTCCGGCACCCAGACCGTTGGCGCCGCCGTCGAAGCCGGCCAGCGATGAACCGCTGTCAATTCCGGGCGGTCCGCCGTCGAAGCCGGGACCAGTGGGGTCGAAGACGCCGGGGCCCGGGCCGTACGGCCCGGGGCCGGTCGGCCCGGGGCCGGTCGGGCCGGGGCCGGTCGGGCCGGGGCCAGTCGGGCCGGGGCCGGTCGGGTCATGGGGAGGCAAAGTGGGCGGGGTGATCGGGCCTGGCCCAGAGCCGGGACCGATCGGGCCGGGACCGGGACCCGCCGGACCAGGACCGGCTGGGCCGGGACCCGGCGTCGGGGTGAAGTTCGACTGGTTGCTATCGGCGTTCTGCACATAGGACGCGCGAACCGCGGACGGGATGACGTTGCCGATCACTTCGTTGTATCGGGTCAGCAGCGCCACCCGGTGGTCGTTGAGGCGATTCGCGTCGGCTTTGGTGGTGAACATCCCGTCTCCGGGGACGTTGTCCTTGTACCACTGGGCGTACTGGAAAGCCCAGTCCGTGGCTCGGGCCATCTGCATGCACTGGTCGGCCAGGGCCTGAGCGGTGGCCTGTGCGATCTGCAACTGCTGCTGCGCGTCGGGCGAGGTCTTGGACTCCCAGGCGCTGTGCAGCGGCGCGCCGGCGGTGCCCAGCAGGTTGTTGGCGACGTCGCCGATCTGGCTGGCCAGCCGGGCCCAGGACGTGCACGCGACGTTGATCGGAGCCGGGTTCAGCTGCTCGAACTCGCGCTTGATGTCGCCGTACGTGCCTGAGTAGGTGCCGGTGTCCTGCGTCTTCAGGATCTGTTCGTTCTTGTTGTTGATGCTGACCATGGCGGCTGACTCCCTAGTAACCCGTACTCGACCGTGAGCCGTCCAGCGAGTTCTGCTGATTGGAGGCGCTCTGCTGGTTGGTTGATTCGGCACCGGAGTACTGCCCGGCGGCCTTCCTGATCGCTCCCGATGCGGCCGTCAGATTTGTAATCAGCTCGGACGTGTATTGACTCACCGTGGTGGCCACTTGGCTGGACGCGTCCTTGAGATAGACCGCCGCGCCCCAGCTGTCCGGGCCGTAGGACACCGCGGCTTTGCCCTGGATCTCGGTGTGGCCGCTGTTCTGCAGCGCTTGGACATAGTTGTCGATGGACTGGGCGACCGACATCATCGCATCGGTGTCCAGGCGCTGCTTGTTGGGATCGGCGCTCAGTCCAGGCCAGCTACCGTTGGGCGACACATCGAGCGAGTAGCCGCCGAGGCCGGTGGCATTGTTGTCGCTCGTGTCACCACCGAGCGTGACCCGGTCCTGCGTGTAGTCGTAGTTGGCCATTGGTCCTCCTCAGCCCCGGAGAATCGGATGTGACTGTCGCCGCCTGCCGTGCGGCATGCGGCGACAGTTCACCTGGGTGGTTCTCTCGGCTGCGATCAGGCCCAGTTGGAGCGGGCAGAGTTCTCGGCGGCCGTGTAGTTCTCATGGGCCTGGCCGACGGCCTGACTGACGTTGTTCAGCACCACAGCGAGCGCTGCTGCAGCGTCGTCCCACTGCTTCTTGGCGGCGAGGTAGGACTCCTGCGCCGAGCCGCTCCAGGATGCGACCATCGGTGCGAGGTCGCTCTCGAGCTGCTCGATTGTCGCCGTGAGCTTGTTGTAGTTGTTGCGGATACCCTGCTGGCCGGTCTGCAGGGATTCGAACTGGACGTGGATTTCACCCATGGTGGCTCAGTTCCCCTTCGGAATCAGGCGTTGATCTGACCGGCGAGGCCGGACAGGGTTTGGGTCTGGTTGGCTTCTTGCGTGCCATACGTCTGGTGCGTCGCACGCAGCGCGTCGTGCATGGCGCGCAGTGCCTTGTTGATCTTGTTGGCCTGCATCTCGAACGAGTCGTGGACCTGGACGAACGTCGAAGCGGCTTCGCCACGCCAGCCGCTCATCATCGTCTCAACCTCGCCACGGAGGCTCGAGATGTGCCCCTGAATCTGCGTTGCGGCGTCGTCGACCTTGGTGGCGCCTTGCTGCATTGCCTCTTGGCTGGTCGTGTACTGGGCCACGATGAGCCTCCTCCTGGTGAGATGGGTGAGTCAGGATGCTGTCGATCCGGTCATACCGTACTAAATTCTCGAACGGGGTGATGCCTGACTTACGTTACCCGCGCCGGTGATGATCCACCACGGGAAGCCGTCCCTAAGCCGCAACGTTTTACCCAATCCGAATGTAGGCCCGCGCATTGTCGCAGATGAGCGACTTGTGCGCTCCGTGAGCCTGCGATCATCAGCCGGCCGCCGGCTGCAACGCCCCTGCCGGGTCAAGTGCGGGACCGGTCGGGATCATCGGCAGGAGTTGGCTGGGCAGCGTCGCCGGCTTGACGTTGCCGTAACCGAACGCGCTCAGCACGTCCGCGGACCCGACGGCGAACTTCTTGCCGGGTTCAGCGATCACGAACACCGTCGAGGACCCATTGTCGGACATGACGACGGCCGCGCGCCCCGGATCCAGCACGATGCTGTCGGCCTGTCCCTGGCGAGACTGCGTGGACTCCTCGAGGGTTCCGCCTGGGGAGTTCACCGGCAGGGTGCTCGGGGGCACCGCGAAGGTGGGCTTGCCCGACCCGTCGCGATAAACGGCGCAGATCCCCCCGTTCTGGGCCGCGTCGCCTGCCACGACGGGCTTCTTGTCGGGCAGTCCGGCGAACTGGGCCAGGACGGTCTGCCAGTCACCCGCAGACTCTTTGAGCGTCAGCGCCACGGTGCCGCTGGTCTCCAGAGGTGCGACGGGTTGGTTCTTCGGGTCGATACGTAGGGTCTTCAGCAGTGCCGTCTGCAAGGGGTCGACCGCGTGAACGCCGTCGGCGAGGGTCAGGAAGTACGTGTCGTCTTCGGCGACGTGCAAGAGCTGCCCGATCAGCGGGTGGCGTCCGTCCACCACCGTCGTGGGCGCGATGGCCCCATTGCCGGAGCCGGGAATGGAGGGTGCGCGCAGCGCCGGGCCTCGGGTCACTGCATTGAGAAACGCGGTGCCGACGTCCACTCTGGTCGCGTTCTGCAAGCCGAGCGACGTCGCGACGGTGCTGGATGAGATCGCTAGCCGTTGGCCCTGCCAGAGCAGGAACGGGGTCTTGTCGGTGACGGGGCGGACCAGGACGGCGCGGTCGGCGGGCAAATCGACAGCACCGGCATCGTCGCCGATCAGCAGGCTGACGTGGGCGTCGAGATGTTCGTTCGGACCGGCCTGCAAGCGTGAGCACACCGTCCACGGCGAGGTGACCAGGTTCTTGGCCGACGGCAGCGAGTCGGGCAAGCCGTCGATCCCGATCACCGCTCCGCGCTTGGTGTTCTTGATGTCCTTGCGGTTGACGTAGACCACCTTCGGCGCGCTCGGGACGACGGCCAGCACAGCCGAGGCGTAGTTACGCACCGGGTACAGCACGTCCGCACGCAGGACGTAGCGAGCGCCCGTCTCGCGTTCGACGATGATCGAGCCGGCCGCCTTCCACTTGCCGCCCTGCGTCGGCTTGATGACCCCGAGCAGCGCGAATACGACGGCGATCAGGATGGCGATCATGATCCCGGAGATCGTGGTGACCGTGAGCCGTCGCATCGGCGGGTCGATGACGTCGGGCTCGCCACTGACGAGGGCGGCGAGGGCGCGTCGATTGACGAACCGGTACGCCTGCAACTGGTCACGGCGTGACTGCACAGCTCTCCCCTCGACGACTTCGGCCCGGGCTGCGGTCATGCTGCCAGACCTGGCAGCAGGATACGGGTCCAGCATGCGCGGCTCGACCTGCGATGATCTGGGCCCGAGCTACAACGATGGAGGACGAGTGCCGCAACCGTCCCGGACGCAGCTGGTCCTAGCCGAGGTCGGTGCCGCAGCACTGATGACCGGCGTGGCTGTCGGCGGAGTCTGGCTGATCGCCGGCGCAGTCGGCGCAGCGGTGCTCGTCGCGCTCGCCGTGCTGCCGGTCCGGCGCCGGTGGCTGTACCAGGTTGCGGCGTCGTGGTTGTCCTTGCTCGGCCGTCGTCGCGGGGCGGCCCGGCACGACGGCTTGGCCGTAATGCTGGGCGACTACCAGGTGGAAACAGTGGCCGCCGGTCGGCACGGCATCGCGCTCGGTGTAGTCCATGCAGGCACCACCTGGTGCCTGCCGCTCGTCCTGGGGCTCGACGGCGTCTTCAACGACGACGCGCCGGTACCCGTTGACCTGCTCACCGGGCTGTTGTCGATCGAGGACGTGTCGCTGTCCAGCGTCCGGCTGGTGACGCTGACCGCGCCGGCCCAGCTACCTGCCTATGCCCCGCCCGGGCCGGCGGCGCCAATGACGCCGCTGGCCGCGCGCTACTGCCTGTTGACGTTGGACACCCGTCGGGCTGCCGATGCGGTGGCTGCGCGCGGCGGCACCCAAGCTGCGGTACACCAGATCCTGCGGCGCTGCGCGCAGCATGCCGAGGGCGTGTTGTCCAGGGCCGGCGTCTCGGTGCGCCGCCTCGACGAGCCGGCGGTGCAGGCGCTGTTCTCGGCGTGGATGGGACCGCAGACCCCCACCGCGGGACGGCGCGCGCCGAGGTCGGTCGAGTCGTGGCGTGACGTGCGGGTCGCCGGGACGTGGTCGACGGTCTTCGCTGTCACGGGCGACGGAGCGGACCTGTCCGAACGGGTGGCCCGGCTCGCTGCGGCAGCGCCGACGCCGGTCGTGGCAACCACCTTGCTCTTGCGGCGGGTCGGAGACCGCGGCGACATCGAGGCCAGCCTGCTGATGCGGCTCAGCGGCCCGGGCTCGATCTCCGAGACCGGCGCGGTCAACTGGTTGTCGCGCTTTGCGAGCACCTTCGGCCTGATCGTCCAGCGACTCGACGGCGAGCAGGGCCCGCTGCTGCGTGCGACTACGCCCGTCGGCATCGGAGAACCGGTATGAACGCTGTGACGGGCGGATCCGCATGACCCGCGGAGCGGTGCGGGTCCATTTCGCCCCCGGTGCTTCGGTTGCGGCGCCGCCGTCCGGCGTCCGGCTGGGCGTGGGGCGCAGTGGCCCGGTGCTGATCCGGCTGTTCCGCTCCGGCGGCACCAGGATCGTGCTCGCCGCCGGCGTGTTGCCGGCTCAGCTGATCGCGATCCGAACCGCGGCGTCCGGCGCCGGTGTACATGTGATCAGCGTGCGCCCACAACTGTGGCAGCCGTTGCTGCGCCACGGCGCAGACGCGCACATCCTTGGCCCGGGCGCGCCGTTACCGCCGCAGAGTGGCCCGACGCTGGTCATCGACGACCGGCCCGCCGAGGTGCGGGGCGCGGCCGAGGTCCCCCCTGGCAATGCCGCCTGGACATCCGGACGCACTGGACGCCGTCGGAGCTGGGCACCTTCGCGCACGCCGACGTCGTCGTACTCGGCACGGTGGGCGGCGAGCTGGCCGCCCAGGTAGCCGCGGTGTTCGACGTGCCCCGCGAGGCCACCGGGCCGATGGCGACGCTGGCGCCCGGGTCTTTTGCGCTGCTGCGCCGCGGCCGCCTCGAATACGTCTCGCTGGACCCGACGCCCGCCGAGGCTGGAGTACTGGAACTCGCCCGCTGAGGCGAGGACGTTGCGCGCGTACCGACCGGGTCAGCCCGACACCGCAACGCGGATGCCGCCGTAAACCCCCATCACCGCGAGCGCGAGCGGGATGACCGAGAGCACCAGCAGCGATTCGAGGATGTCGGCGGCCCGAGACCACGGCGGCGCGTAACGGCGCGCAGGTAGGACGACGCCGAGGGCGAACAGCACCATCGCAGCCACGATGGCCGGCACGAGGAAGACCACCACGCGGGCCGTACCGTGCGCGTCGAGAGTGCCAGAGATGAGAATCGACATCAACGCCGCAGCGCTCGCCGTGAGGAGCAGCACGCGCTGCCCGCGGCCGGTGAACAGCCGGACCCGCAGCAGACAGATGACCCCCAGAACGACGGCGAGGATGCGTTCGCTCACCCCCCCGGAGGACAGCAGGACGGCCGAACCCGCGATGGCCAGGGCCACGCCGCCCGCCAGGCCGGTCAGGTACTGGTCGGCGCGCACGGCCTGGCCAAGGATGCGCTGCGCGTCGATCGTGCCGGTGTCGCGCCGCAGGTCCGCGGCGTCGGTCGGGATGGACGGCAGGGGCAGCCGCGACAGCTTGAACGCCAGGGTCGGCAGCCACGGGGATATGGCGAGTCCGGCCGTGGCGACGACAGCCGCAGTGGCGGTCGTGCTCAACGCGCTGGCCGAGGAGATGCCGGTGCCGATCGCGCTCAGCAGGGACACGGTGATCACGGCCACGAACCCGGGGACCCCGGCACCGAGCACGAGCAGCGTGACAGTGGCGACCAAGGCGGCGGCACCGGCCGCGACCAGGACCTGTGGCGCGCCGAATTCGCCGATCCTGTGCTTGCCGGCTACGGCCATCGCCCCGGCCGCGGCCGCGTAGGCGACCCCGAACCCGGCGGCGAAGAGGGCCGGCCCGCGCCGGTGATACATCCGGCCGATTGCCGTCGCGGCCAGCATGAGCACTACTGCGCCGGCACCAGCGAGGCTGACAGACGGGCCCCAGCCGGGACCGATGAGAAACGCGGTGCCGAGTGCGTACACCAAAAGCACTGACGCGAACGCCACCGCGGCCCGCGTGGTGTGCGCCGACTGCCACCGCGCGGTTCGGGTGAGCACGCTGGTGGCCACCGCGTCGAGGACGTCATCGAAGGCGACCTCGGGCAGTTGGGCCGCGCGGGTACGCAGGTAGAGCACGTCGCCATCGCGAAGCTGACTGGCCGCCAGGCTCGCCGACGGATCCAGGGGCGCTTCGCTGGCGCGCTGCAGGATCCAACCGCCCTCGGCCGCGCCGGCGTCCGCCGATTCACGCCCGAGTCGCGAGACCACGATCGAGAGCAACTCGGCGACCGGTATCTGCACCGGAACCGCCAAATCAGCGCGCAGCGTTGAGGAGATGATCGTCAAACGGCAGCTGTTCGAGACCACGCTCGCGGACAAGGACGCTCCTCCTCGAAGGACATTCGCCGGCGCGGCTAGCATCGAGCCAGCCGGTGACCCATTTGCCGGTTAGACGTCATACGGTAACGGAGGTCTCGGTGGGCACTGTGCTGTTCCGGCGTCCCACCCGACGTCAGCCGCCGCCGGAGCCACGCGGAGAGATCGTTCTGGACTCCCCACCGGAGCTTCCGGAGACCGTCGGTGGTGGCCAGATGGGTCAGATGCTGATGTATCTGCCCATGCTGGCCGGCGCCGGCGCAAGCGGCTTGCTGGTCTCCGGTGGCGGCGGCTCGCCGCTCACCTTCCTCGCCAGCGGAATGATGGGCCTGTCCATGGTCGGCATGGCGGTCAGCGGAATGGGCCGCTCCTCCGGAGAGAAGCGCCGCCGACTGGACGGCGATCGCCGCGATTATCAGCGCTACCTACAGCAGGTCCGCCGACGGGTGCGCCGTGCCGCCGAACAACAGCGGGCCTCGACCCTGTGGCACCACCCGGACCCCGACGCCCTGTGGTGCATCGCCGTCGGCTCGCGACTATGGGAACGGCGTCCGGCCGACGACGATTACCTGGCTGTCCGGGTGGGGCGTGGCCCGCAGCGCCTCGCGGTCAGCCTGGTGGCGCCGGAGACCAAACCGATCGAGGACCTGGAGCCGATCTCGGCCGCCTCGTTGCGCCGGTTCGTGCGTACCCACGGCTCGGTGGCCGACCTGCCTGCCGCGCTGGCCCTGGCTGCGTTCGGGCGGCTGAACATGATCGGGCCGCCCGCCCGGACGCGTGCCCTGGTACGCGCCATGCTCGGGCAGCTCGCGGTCTTCCACTCGCCGGACGACGTCGTCATCGCCGTGTGCACGGCGGGGGAGACCGCGCCGCACTGGGATTGGCTCAAGTGGCTGCCCCACGCCCTCAGCCCGACCGCGTTCGACGCCGTCGGCCAGGTTCGGTTGATCAGCGACGACCTGCTCAGCCTGGAAAGCATGCTCGGTGACATGCTCACCAGCCGGCAGCGCTTCGGTGCCGGGGGGAGCAGCGAGGGGCCGCATGTCGTCGTGGTCCTGGACGGTGGCCAGGTGGCGGTCGAGTCGCAACTGGCCAACAGCTTGGTGCAGGGGGTCACCGTCATCGACCTCAGCGCAAGGCTGGGCAACGACGCGATAAACGGAGTGCTGGCCGTCGAGGTCACCGATGGATCGCTGACCATCGTTCGGCGCGACCCGACCGGCGGTGAGCAGCGGATCCCATTCGGGGCCGCGGACTCCCTCAGCGTGGTCGAGGCGGAATTCCTGGCGCGCCGGATGAGCCCGATGCGGATGTCGAGCGCGACCTCCGAACCCACCGACGCTCTGGCGATGGATCTGAGCCTGCCGGACCTGCTGCGCCTCGGTGATCCCCGCCTGGTCGACCCCGCGGTCTCCTGGCGGCCGCGTGCGCCGCGGGAGCGCCTGCGGGTGCCGATCGGTGTCGGGGCCGACGGGCAGCCTGTCGAGCTGGACATCAAGGAATCAGCGCAGGGCGGGATGGGCCCACACGGGCTGGTGATCGGTGCCACCGGTTCCGGCAAGTCCGAGCTCCTGCGCACGCTGGTGCTCGGCCTGGCCCTGACGCACTCGTCCGAGACGCTCAACTTCGTCCTGGTCGACTTCAAGGGTGGCGCGACCTTCGCCAGCCTCGACGTGCTGCCGCATACCTCGGCGATGATCACCAACCTCGAGGACGAGCTCACGCTGGTCGACCGGATGA
>JBDTXT010000087.1:0-8715 GCA_040006035.1 Pseudonocardiales bacterium
ACCGAGTTGCGCACCCCGACCGGTGCCGACGAGCAATGCCGTCGGTGTGGCCAGGCCGAGCGCGCACGGGCAGGCAATGATCAACACCGCGACGGCCGCGGTGAACGCCCGCACCGCACTGTGTCCCGTCGCCAGGGTCGCCAGCAGGGTTACGACAGCGAGCACCAGAACGGCAGGGACGAATACCATGCTGATGCGATCGGCCAACCGCTGCACCGGCGCTTTTCCGGACTGCGCGTCGAGCACCAGTCGGCCGATCTGCGCGAGGCGGGTGTCGGTGCCGACCCGCGTCGCCCGCACCCGCAATCGGCCGCCCACGTTGATCGTCGCGCCGGTTACGGCGTGGCCGGGGGAGACCTCGACCGGCACCGACTCACCGGTCAGCAGGCTCTCGTCAATCGCAGAAGAGCCCTCCAGCACGACGCCGTCAGTGGCGATCTTCTCGCCCGGCCGCACGACGAAGGTGTCGCCTACGGCCAGGTCCTCGACCGGGATGCGCGACTCCACGCCGTCGCGCACGACGGCCACATCCTTCGCACCGAGGTGCAGCATTGCCCGCAACGCGGCGCCCGCGCTGCGCTTGGCGCGCGCCTCCAGATAACGGCCGGCCAGCAGGAACACCACGACGGCCGAGGCGATCTCGAGATAGATCTGGCTGGCGCCGTCGCCGCTGCTGGCGCCGAAATCGAAGGTCATCTTCATGCCGGTGTGCCCGGCCGTGCCGAAGAACAGCGCGTACAGCGACCACCCGTAGGCGGCCAGGGTGCCCATCGAGACCAGCGTGTCCATGGTCGCCGCGCCGTGGCGCAGATTGGTCCATGCAGCGAGGTGGAACGGCCAGCCGCCCCAGACGACGACCGGGCTGGCCAGAGTGAGCGAAAGCCACTGCCAGTTGGTGAACTGAGCGGCCGGGATCATCGCGAGCACGAGCACCGGCAGGGTCAGGGCGGTGGAGATGAGTAGGCGGGTTCGCAGGTCTTGGAGCGATCTGTCGCCGACATCCACGCCGCTGTCGGCTGCCACAACCGGCTCCGGGAGCCGCGCGGTGTAGCCGGTGGCTGCAACCACGGCCAGCAGATCGCTCGGTCCGGTGCGGGCGGCGTCGTATTGCACCGAGGCTGTCTCGGTGGCGTAGTTGACGCTCGCCGTGACACCTTCGATTTTGTTGAGTTTCTTCTCGATCCGCGCTGCACAAGACGTGCAGGTCATCCCACCCACCGTGAGCTCGACGCTCGCCGGAGAGGGGTGGCCAGATTTTGCAGGTGTACTGGTCACGGGTCGACCACCTCGTAGCCGGCTTCGTCGACTGCCTCGCGGATCTCGTCGTCGCTGAAGCCCTCGCCGCTCACCGAGACCAGCCCGCGGGCGAGATCAACCTCGACCGAATCGACGCCGGACACGCCGCCAACCTCACTGTGGACCGCGTTGACACAGTGCTCGCAGGTCATTCCGGTCACCGTGTACTCCTTGAGCGCCATCGTGAATCTCCTGTTGTACGGTCGGGGTCATACCGGATGGGGGTATTCGTACTCGATGTGTCGCGCGGCGTCAAGTACCCCTGGGGGGTATTGTACACACGGACCAGCCCCAGGATGAGGAGTCGGCATGCACGGGTACACGCAGAACAAGGACGCCTACTTGAACCGGCTGCGTCGCGTCGAAGGCCAGGTCCGCGGCATCGCCAAGATGGTCGACGATGACAAGTACTGCATCGACATCCTGACCCAGGTCAGTGCCGCCACGAAGGCGCTGCAGTCCGTGGCCCTCGGCCTGCTCGAGGAGCACCTGGGCAGCTGTGTGGTCGATGCCGCCCGCGAGGGCGGTCCCGAGGCGGAGGCGAAGGTCAAGGAGGCGGCTGAGGCGATCGCCCGCCTGGTCCGCTCCTGACGCGCCGACGAATCAGCGGTTGATCACCTGAAGGTCGCCCGTCGCCGTACCGGTCACCCAGACGGTGTGGCTGCCCGGTGACACTGCGACCGTGTTGGGCTGGCGCACCGTGGAGTAGCGGGCGATCTCGCGGGGCGTGGGCGTCGAGACGTCCAGAGCGACTACCTCGTTGCGGGCCGTCAGGGTCACCCACACCGTGTCGGTGGCGGCATCGAAGGCCATCCCGTACGGCGTCCCGGCCAGCGCGACGCGCCCCAGCGCCGCAAGCGGATGGAGACCGAACTCGAGGATCGCGCCGCCGCGAGTGTCGGCGACGATCAGTCGGTGCCGGCTGGCCAGCACACCGTGCGTCGGACCCTTTCCGGCCGGGAGCACCGCGGTGCGTACACGTCGGGTGAGGTCGAACGTGCTCACCGTGAAGTCGCCGACGTCGACTACCGCCACGGTCGTGCCGTCACCGGTCACACCGCCGGGCTGGCGCGGCCCCGGCAATGTCGCGCGCACCACGCCGCCGGTCAGGATCGAGATCGACTTGCTGAACTCATTGCCGACGATGATCTGCCCACCCGACGCGGCGGTGGCGTCGTGTGGCTGCCGGCCGACCTTGGTCGTCCGGGTGGCGCCACCGGGCAGGCTCACCTCGACCAGTTCGTCGACGCTCTCGACCGGGACGAGGACGGGGCCGGCCGGCCCGGCGAGTTGCAGGTGCCGCACGGTTCCCGGCAACGGCACGGCCCGTTTCACCGCCAAGGTGCTCCCGTCGAGCAGCAGCAGCCGGTTGGGATCCTGCACGGCGACCGCGATCAGGTTCGTCGTAGCATCGAAGACGATGCCCTCAGGCGCGCCGCCGATCCCGTGCACCATCCCGGCCGGCAGCGCACCCAAGGCCGGTGCCTTGGCCGGCTCAGCTGCACCGAGGCGCCTGTGGTGGGTCGAACTGCAGGCGGCCGCGCACATGACGACCGCGAAAAGGGCGGCGCAGAACGCGGACGATCTTCGCGGGGGCATGGGCCGAGTGTGCCCGAGCGGGAGCGCACCGTTGGTTACGGTCCGCATACGGCCGCGCCCACCGTTCGACGACCTGGCAGCCGCGTCCGAACGAGGAAGCTGATCAGCGTGAGCGCGGCGGCCACCGCGTAGATGGCCCGGCCTATGTCCGGGCTGGGGCCAAAGTCCATGCGCACCAGGTATACGAGCGTCGGCGCAAGGGCGACAGGCAGCCATTCGAAGGCACCCGACATGACGACCAGGGCGAGCAGCAGCCCGGCGTACCAGCCGTACGCGGGCGTGCCGATGAGCAGCGCAACCCCCATTAGCACCACGGCGGTGTCCTCGGGCGCGTCCGGGTCGGCGCGCCGCCAGACGAACCAGGCGACCAGAGCAAGCAGCAGCAGCCCCACCACGGTGTCGACGGGGTGCGGCAGCCCCGAGCCGAGCAGCAACAGGCGCTCGCCACTGGTGTACTGCTCCTCCCGCAGATACCCCGGCAGATAGCCGATCACGGCGGTGCCGACGGCCATGACGTGCGGCAGGTAGGACACCGCGACCAGAGCGAGCGCCGCGCCGAGGACCACCCCCGGTCGCCGCCGCAGCAACGCTGGCAAGACGACAGCCGGGTAGAGCTTCGTCGCGATCGCCGCACCGATCAGCAGACCGGCCAGCCCGCTGCGTCGCCCGGCGGCCAGACTCAGCCCCAGCACGACCAGCAAGACGGCCAGCCAGTCGATGTGGCCGCCATTGCTGTACTCAACGATCGGCAAGGGGCACCACGCCCAGATCGCGACCGTCCATAACGGCCGGTTGCGGGCGTGGGCCCGGCGGGCGAGCAGCCAGCCAATGGCGATCACCCCGGCCGCGCCGCCCAGCTGGATCGGCAGGTGCTGACCGTGGCCGCCGAACGACGCCACCCGGATGAGCACGAATGCGCCCTCGGCTACCGGCGGGTAGATCGTGTGCACCCCGGGTCGGTTGATCTCGGTGCAGCCATCGGCAATCGGATGCCGGCAACGGCTCGGCGCAAACAGGAAGTCATCGCGCAGCCGCACCAGCTCAGGCGCATCCGGCGCGTAGCGGTAGGGATCGATGCCGGCCAGCTGCACCTTCGCGTCCCAGACGTAGCGGAAGTCGTCATCTGAGGTGAGTGGTGCGTGCGTCACCGCGAGCAAATGAAACAGCGCGCTTGCCCCGAGGATCACTAACAGCGCCTGGCGGCGGGGCAGCCGGCAACGGGCGAGCAGCCACGTGCTCGCCGCGAACAGCGGCACGGTGAGGCAGTAGAGCCACAGCACGTGATGGCGGACGTCGGTGCGGTGAATCAGTACGGCGATGAGCAGCCCCTGCGCGGCGAGCATCACCGCGAGCGCGGCCCGCGGGCGCAGTCCCGTCATTCGACCGAGCTTGCCAGAGGCGCATGCAACGGCCGGTTATAACGCAGGTCACACATTGCCCTGGCCCGATCGGGAACCGCGGGCCCGGCGATCCCGAACGAAGAGTGACCAGCAAAATACTCAGGAGGAAATATCATGCGCAACATCAGCAAAGTTGTACTTGGCTTGACTGCGGCCGGCGTGCTCGCCGCCACCGTGGCCGGCTGCAGCAGCTCGAAGAAGTCTGACAAGAAGCCGGTGGCCGAGATCAAGTCCCTGTCTGGGATGAGCACCTCGGTGAAGCTCGACGCCGGTTTCGTCAAGGCGATCACCGGCCTCGGCCTTGCCCCCGGCGTTATCGGCGGCGCGAAGCTCGACGCCGCCACCGGCACGGTGTCCTTCCCGATCACCGGCGGAAACGTCACGGTCTACAAGAAGGGCGAGGTCAAGCCTTACGTCAAGGGCTCGATCAAGCACGACGGCAGTGGCCTCTCGCTGAAGGCGGGCTCGACCACCGTTTCACTCGAGAACTTCGACATCGACCCGGGCAACCACTCGACGCTCTACGGCGACGTCTCGGTTAATGGCACCGTCGCGGTCAAGCACGCGCCGCTGTTCGATCTCGACGGCAGCACGCTCAAGCCGCTGACGACCTCCGGGAACACCGCGACCCTCACCGGCACGCGGGTGCTGATCTCATCGGCCGCTGCGGATCTGCTCAACAAGACGTTCAAGACCACCGCCGTCAAGGCCGGCCTCGTGGTCGGTGTCGCGACGATCGTCGTCAACGTCAAGTAGCTACACCTCGCCACCGCAACCAGCACACGACAGCAACGGGTGATCACCAGACGTAACCATGGTGATCACCCGTTGCTGTTGCGTCGGGCCGGTGGCGAGCACAGGACGGCAGCCCGAACGGGCGGAGCGCCCCAGAAGCGGGGCGTGGCGGGAGCTGGGTCGACGCGTCGCGTCATGCCAGGACCGGTGCGTGCCCGCCACGCCCTCCCGGGGACGGTGACTAGGCGCCCCGAACCTGGTGATTTCATCGATTTGACCGGCATCATCGCGCAGGTCGGCCAGGGTGCGACTGGATCGTAATCGGCGCCATCTGGGACTATGAGCAGGTGCCGGGCGAGATCGCAGTACAGGCAGCGGGAGACGGAGCGGGGGGTGTCCCGTTCGGTCCGGGTGCCCGCACCGGCCCCCAGCCCGCCGATCTAGGCCCCGAGTTGCCTCCGGCGAGCGAGCAGCGGCCCGATTCCGAATCCGGCACGGGGCTGCTCGCGCTGCAGGGGCTGGCCTCCATCGACGACGCCTTGCTGGCAGCCCGCACGAAGCTCGCGGTGGCCGAGACCCGCCTGGCCGAGTCGCACGACGAGGCGCAATCGATCATCAGCGACGCCGTCGAGCAGGCCAGCCTGATCTCGGCCCGAGCCGACCAGGACGCGCAGGACCTACTGAGCGAGTCGCGCCAGCAGGCAGCGGAGCTGACAGCCTCAGCCGAGGCAGCAGCGGCCAAGACCCGCCGCGAAGCCGATCTGATGATGGCCGACGCCGAGACCGGAAGCCGGCGCCTACGCGAGCGGATGACCGAGGATCTCGCCCAGCAGCTGGCCACGCACGAGGCCAAACTGCACTCGAGCCTCGCCGGCCACCAGGCGGACCTGGCCCGGACCTCCGCCGAGGCCGAGGAGCTGGTCGCCCGCCAGCAGGCGCAGGCCAATGTTGCTGCCGAGACGATGCTCCAGTCGGCGACGAGAGAACTCGAGAACGCGCGACTGGACGCCGTGACGTCGCGCTCCGAGGTGGCGGCCGAGGCCAGGTACGTGCTCGAGACGGCGCGGGCCGACGCGGCGCGAGAGATTGCCGCCGCCGCCGAACAGACGAAATGGACCCAGCAGATAATCGTGGGGCTGCTCGAGGCCGCAGACCTGGACGCCCAACGGATTCGGCGCAGCGCAAGCTTGGAGTCTGCGGCAGCGATCCGACGCACCCACGGCCGGCTCGCCCAGATCCTCGCGACCGCGCGGCTGCGAATCGTCGCCCGGCAGAATGGCGCCGAGCGCGACGCGCAGGTGTTGGGTCGTGAGGCCGCCGCCACGCTGGATCGGGCTGCGGTTGACGCCATCCAGATCCGCGAGGAGGCGGCCGCCGATAGCCGCCGGATCGTCACCGAGGCACAGGACACCGCGGCCGCCCGCCTGGATCGGGCCGAGCGTCGGCTGCTCGAAGCCGAGTCCGGCGCGCGAGCAGTCCGGGAGCAGGTGGCCGCCGAATTGACTAAGGCGCAGCGCGAGATCCACGAGCTGCGCCGCGCCGCGAAGGCCGAAGAGGCCGAAGCGGTCGGCGCCGCCCGAGCCGAGGCCGACGCCGTGCGAACGAGCTCACGACGGTTGCTGGCTGAGGCCAAGGCTGAGCTGGCCGCGCTCAGTGCTCAGCGCGATGCAATCGCGGGGGAATTGGGTAATCTGTCCGGCGTCATCGATGCGTTAGCCGTCTCGGATGCTCCGGAGCCGGCCCGCGCGAAGCAACCAGATCGTGAACCGGCCGAGCCGGTCACGGGTGAAATCCCACGTATCACCAGCGAGAACAAGCAGCCGACGTCCCTACTCGATGAGATGATGAGATCCGAATGACCGAAAACGCCCCCACGTTCCGCACCACCATGCGTGGTTACGACCCAGCTGCGGTCGACTACCGCATCGCCGAACTCACCGCCGCGATCAATGCCGAACACCAGCGCGCGGCCGAGATGGCGGAACGGGTCAGGCAGCTGTCCGCGCTGGCCGAGGACGCCAGCCTGCAGGCAGCACAGCACGAGCCCGCTCCCGCTAGCTTCGCCGACCTGGGTGAGCGGGTCGGCCAGATCCTCGTCCTCGCCGAGGAGGAGGCGACCCAGATCCGCTCGAGCGCGGCGGCCGAGGTCGACGGCAAGTTGTCCGAGATCGAGGCCTCGACGGTCAAGCTGCGCGTCGACGCCGACCGCTACGCCAGTGAGACGCGAGCGGCGGCCGAACGCGAAGCGGGGCGCATCGTCGAGGAGGCCAAGCGCAGCGCCGATCAGCTGCTGGATGACGCCGACCGGCAGGCCACCGCCCGCGGCGAAGAGGCCGAGGCGCTCTACGAGCACCAGCGGGCACAGGCGGCCAAGGCCGCAGCGGACTTCGAGCAGACCCTCGCCGGGCGCCGCGACAAGGCCGAGAAGGTGTTTCAGGAGCGCACGGCGCTGGCCGAGCAGCAGCTCACGACCGCCGAGGAGCAGGTCGCCCAGCTACGCGCCGAGACTGAGCAGTCGACGAGCGAGGCAGCGCGCAAGGCGGCGCGCCTGACGGCAGAGTCGAAGGCCACGGCCGAGCAGATCGTGGCCGAGGCGATCGCCCGGGCCGACCGCATCCGGTCGGAGTCCGAGCGCGAACTGCTGGCTGCGACGCAGCGTCGCGACAGCATCAACTCCCAACTGGCCAACGTGCGACACATGCTGGCCACGCTGTCCGGAGCCGCGCCCGGCAAGGTCGACATCGAGGAGATCCCCGATATCCGCGACGAAGCGCCGGCTGCTGCCGCCGATGAGACCCAGGTGATGGCGGCGCTCGACGGCGACGCCGAGCAGGGCGACGCGCACGCTCGCGAGGCAGCGAACCAGGCGCGACACTAACCGCCGCGCGTCAGGCCTGATCGTGCGCTGGCGGTCAGGCCGCCGCCTCGTACTGGTCGAAGTGGATCTTCCCTAGCGGGATGCCGATGCCGGCCAGGTTGGTGACGGCGGTCGCGATCATCGAGTTCGGCCCGGCGACGAGAACATCGACGTCCAGGCGCGCCCAGTCCTGCAGCGTCGGCACCAGGCTCTCGACCCGGCCGCGGTAGCCGTGATAGCTCGGGTCGTCGGATACCACGCCGTAGACCTGCACGCGGCGTGAGTTGCCCCCGGCCTGGATGAGCTGGTTGAGCTGCTCGACCGGGTAGATGTCGTCGCGGGTGCGGCCGCCCACGAAGGCGTAGAGCTGTGGCGGCTCCTGCCAGCCCAGGATCGACTCGACGACGGCTGTGATCGGAGCGGCGCCGGTTCCGGCGGCCACACACAGCAGACCGCCCGGTACGGTGCCGGGCTCGACGACCAGATCGTTGCCGCGCGGCGGGCCGAGGCGCAGCCGGTCGCCTGGCTTGGTGTGCATCACCAGCGCGGCCGAAACGCCGCCGCCGCCGATCGCGCGCACGTGGATGTCGAACGTATTGTCGGGTCGGGGCGCACTGGCGATGGACATCTGCCGCCACTGGCGCCGATGCTGCGGCAGTTCGAGGGTGAGGTACTGCCCCGCCTTGTACGGGTAGGGGGCGTCGGGCTGGATCCGCACCACGGCGAAGTCGCGGCGGATCCGCTCGTGGGCAATGACCTGGGCGCCCCACGAGGTCGGTTCGTGGCGGTGCTGCATGGCCCCGTCGATCATGATCGAGGCGAGCCGGG
>JBDTXT010000088.1:0-8656 GCA_040006035.1 Pseudonocardiales bacterium
GCCAGAAGTCGCGCACGGTGTCGCGGTACTTGCCGTTCCACTCGGTCCACAGCGGTGGGAACTCGCCGACCTGATAGCCACCCTCACCGATGTCCCACGGTTCGGCGATGAGTTTCGCCTGTGAGATAACGGGATCCTGCTGTACGAGGTTGAAGAAAGCGGACAGTTTGTCGACGTCGTGGAAGCTGCGGGCGAGCGCGGAGGCCAGGTCGAAGCGGAACCCGTCGACATGCATCTCCGTCACCCAGTAGCGCAGTGAATCCATGATGAGCTGCAGCACGTGCGGGTGCCGCACGTTGAGAGCGTTGCCGCAGCCGCTGTAGTCGGTGTAGAGCGCGACATCGCCCGCGTTCAGCTTGTAGTACGCGCCGTTGTCGATGCCGCGGAAGCAGATCGTGGGACCCCATTGGTCGCCCTCGGCGGTGTGGTTGTAGACGACGTCCAGGATCACCTCGATGCCGGCCGCGTGCATCGCCCGGACCATCGCCTTGAACTCCCGCACCTGCTCGCCGCGCTGACCGGATGCGCTGTACGCCGCGTGCGGCGCGAAATACCCGATGGAGTTGTAGCCCCAGTAGTTGGTCTGCTTTCGCCGCAGCAGCGACGGCTCGTCGACGAAGTGGTGCACGGGCAGCAATTCGACAGCCGTCACGCCGAGCCGCTTGAGGTGGTTGACGACGGACGAGTGGCCCAGACCGGCGTACGTGCCGCGCAGTTCGGGTTCGATGTCCGGGTTGAGCATCGTGAAGCCCTTGACGTGCAGCTCGTAGATGACCGTGTCGGCCCAGGCGGTGCGCGGCGACCTGTCCTCGCCCCACGGGAACGAATCGTGCGTGACCACCGAACGAGGCACGTACGGCGCGCTGTCACGGTGGTCCTGGACGGCATGGTCGCGGCCGTGCGGGTAGCCGAAGATGGCGTCGTCGAGGCGCAGGTCGTCGCAGATCGCCCTCGCGTAGGGATCAAGCAGCAGCTTGCTCGGGTTCCACCGCGCCCCCCACTGCGGTGCGAACGGCCCGTCGCATCGGAAGCCGTACAGCTGTCCGGGCGAGACCCCCGGCACATAACCGTGCCAGACATGGGCAGTGACCTCTTCCAGCGGCATCCGGTGTTCGACGCCGGCGTCGTCGAAGAGCGAAAGGTCGACGGCCTCCGCACCCTCCGAGTACAACGCGAAGTTGGTTCCCTCGCCGTCCCACGTGGCTCCCAGCGGCGTGAACCGGCCGGGCCAGGTGCGATCGTAGCCGCGGCTCACTCTGCCCCGCCGTCGGGTGTAGCTGGTGGCTTCCGGGCTCGGCCGCGCCGTTCGTGCGGCAGCACGGCCGCCAGCCTGGTGGCTTCGTCAACGACGACGAGCCGGCCCCGCTGTTCGCTCTCGAGCATGCCGTGCACCAACAGGGCATCGTGCAGAACCGAGCCGAACTGTTCCGGGTCGGACAGCAGCCAGCCATGCCGGCCGCGCACGATATTGGCAGGGATCTCGCTCTCGATCGCGGCGAAGGCGCCCGGGAGCACCAGCCGGTCCTGGTCTCCCCAGACGAAGATCACCGCCAGCCCGCTCTCGACCAGCGCCCGGGCCTCCTCGGCCAGGTCCGCGGTGAGGGCGGTGAAGCCGCTCATCGCCATCGAGACCGGGCGGCGCACAGCGGAGGGTACGAAGTCGCGGAGCAGACCTGGGATCAGCCGTGGCAGCAGTCGCGGGTCGGCTTCGCGGACGGCCCCGGCCGCCCAATGCCACCAGGCCCGGTGCGTCATCACCTCGTCACCGGATCGGCGGCCGAACTTGCTGGGCGCGCCGCCGACTGGATCGACCAGGGTGAGGGATCTGACCCATTCCGGGTGGTTGGTCGCGAACCGGATCCCGATGCCGCCGCCGAGCGAGTGCCCGGCCAGCAAGACCGGTGTGGTTATCCCGACCACTTCGAGCAGCGCCTCGATGTGGGCGGCGTACCAGTCGAGGTTGAAGCCTTCACGCGGCGGGGGTTCGCTGCCGGCGTAGCCGGGCAGCGCGGGCGCGATGACCCGGATCCCCTCGCCGTAGAGGTGCGCCAGCGCGCGCGTGTAGATGCGGGGAGTCAGGCCCCACCCGTGCAGGAAGAGCAGCGGTTCGCCCGCGCCCGCGTCCATCAGCCGTACGCCCCGACCGCCGACTTCGACGGTGCGCCAGTCGGGCTGTGGTCCTGACACGAAACCGCTCCTTTGGGGATCACCTGCTGTGGCAGGGTAACCGGTGCCCGCAGCGATAGGAGTGACCGTGCCCGTCGTCGTAACCGGAGCGGACACGCCTCTCGGGCGGCTGCTACTCGATCGGCTCGTGGGCGCCGGTCTTGACCTGCGGGCGACCGTCGAGGCGCGCGCCGACGTCCAGCAGCTGGTGGACCGCGGTGTCAAGACTGCGGTCTCCGACCTCGTCGACACCGAACGGTTCGGTGCCGTGGTCGAGAACGCCCACACCGTGATCCACCTGCGCGGGAGCGGCTCCGGGGGTGGCGCCGGTGAGGTTCTGCGCGGCGTACCCGATGTGCTGGCGGCGCTGCCGGAAAGCGGGGTCGAACGGGTCGTGACGATCACCGGCTTCGGGCTCGAAGCGCATCCGTCCCTCGAGTTGCTGCGGGGCAGTGGCCTGGACGTCGTGGTGCTGCGGGTAGGCGTTGTACTCGCGCCGTTGCAGGATCCGCGCGCGCAGCGGCCGCGAGTGCTGCCGCCGACCCGGCTGATCGCCCCGCTGTACGTCGACGATCTGGTAGGCGCGCTGGTCGCGGCCGACCGGTTGCGCGCCATCACCGGCTACGTCGAGCTCGACGCCGTCGGGCCGGACGTGATCACCGCTGGAGGGCTGGACGCCCTGCTCGGAACGCGCCGCGGAATTCTCGAACGATGGAGTGACCGCGGCCCGCAGACCCGCCTGGCGGCGTACCGGCGCTCGAGCCACGTCGACGTCCCGATGGTCGGGGACCGCGGCGAGGCGCTTGGGCGACTACTCGGCGTACACCCCATGGCGTTGACGGACGTGATCGCGGCGGTACGGTCTTCGCAGGCACCTGCAAGGAGGCGAGAGATGGGCAGCAAGGACAAGGGCGGCAAGGAAACCAAGAAGCCCAAGAAGGCGGCTAAGTAAGCGCTGGCACAGTGATCGGGCGGCGGGTCAGTGACACGATCCGCTGCCCGAGTCTGTGAAGGTCGACCCTGCGACCGGCACGAAGGCCCAGTCGTAGGAGGTCGGCCGCAGGGTGAGCTTGAGCACGCCGAAGGTGTTGGCGTCGACGACCTCGCTACCGGTCGTCCGCCCGAGCACCGGGTAGAGGCTGCGCCCCCCGGTGCCGACAACGAATTCCCGGACTCCGTGGGACTGATCGATGGCGCCCGCTGCGTCCAGCGGCGCGATGCGTTCGTAGTCGTGGTCGTGCCCGACGAGCACGACGTCCGCGCCGGCCTCCGCGAGTGCCCGCCACAACCCGTCGACCTTGTCGCTGCTGCCGTGCAGGCCCGAACTCCAGCGCGGGTGGTGCCAGATCGCGATCGTGCAGGCGGCGGGATGCGCCTTCAGGTCCGCTCGCAACCACATCTCCTGGGCGGACCCGCGCTGGCAGCCGCCGACGCGCTCGCAGTTGGAGTTGAGTGACACCACGTGCCAGCCGGCGATGTCCGCGCTGTAGTAACCCTTCCCCAAGGGGCCTGCTTGCGCGCCGAAGTACTCGAAGTAGCCGCGGGTGATCCCGGTGCCGTACTCGTGGTTACCGGGCGCCGGGTAGGTGATCTTCTTCAGCCGGCCCCAGGTGCTGTCGTACGACGCCTTGAACGCCTCGAGTTTGCCCACCTCGTACTGCAGGTCCCCGAGCACCAGCACCGCCGCAGGTTTCAGGCTGATCGCCAGGTCACTGGTGGCGCGCTCACGGCAGGAGGTCGGTGTACCGGCGCCGCTGTGGAACGCCGCATCCCGTGGGTCGCAGGCGATGTCCCCCACGGCGACGACAACCGTGCCGCCGGCAGCGGACGAACTCGTGCTGGACGACGCTGCGGCAGTCGAGACCGGAGCAGTTTCAGATCCCGAGGAACCTGATCCGGAAGGCAACGACTTCGAGGTCGCCGAGGAGGAGGCGGGCAGCGCAGGCGCCGGCTGCGTCGACGTCGTGGTGCACCCGGCGACCAACGCGGCGAAACCGGCCGCGCAGACGGCAATTCGCCTGCGGGTGCGGGCGGTGGTGTGCGTCATTGCCTCGGACTCTCGCAGGGCGGTGCGTGCCCGCGCTACCTTTACAGTAACTAACATCATGACTATAGTGTTAGCGGAGGTGGACATGCCGATCGACACGACCATCGCGGGCATGCTCCGCCGGCATGGCGTCGCGGCGGATGAGGAACGTATTGCCGCTGCCATCGAAGCCGCCTTCTCAGATCTGCTCACCCCGCCGTACGCCGCCGACCTCAGTGACGTCGACCGCGCCGCGCTCGCCGAAGGCGGCCTCGACTTCTCTGTTTCCGACGACGAATACGTCGCCTCCGTCGAACGAGCCACCGGCCAGTACGCCGCCCTGATCGCGACGGCTATCCCGGTCACGGACACCGCGGCTCGACTCCACGTGACCCGGGCACGCGCGCAGCAGATGATCACCAAAGGTGAGCTGTGGGCGATCCGGGTCGACGGGCGCTGGCAGCTCCCGGCGATGCAGTTCGACCAGGACGGCCGCATTCCCGGGCTTCCTGGCGTATTGGCCGCGATGCGCGCCAACAGCAGGCATCCCCTCATCGTCCGGGCGTTTCTCACGACGCGTCAGCCGGAGTTGCACGTCGACGACGAACCGGGCACGCCGATCGACTGGCTCGCGCACGGCGGCGACCCGGAATCGGTGCTGGCGCTCGCGGCTGGACTGGACATCCTCGGCTGATGCCGAAGCTGCCCCACCCGCCGACGATCGAACGCCTGCGCGCCGTCGGACTCAAGGACCCAGATGTCGTTGCCGTTGCACCCCACACCACGCTGTGGCGACTGCACCGGACCGTGGGCACGCATGTCCAGCCATGGAACGCCCTGCGGCACTACGGCCCCTTGCCCGACCGCCGCTTCGAGCCGCACGACCCGCCGCCGCACGAGCAGGTCCGGGGCGTCAGCTACCTGGCCCTGGACATCAAGACGTGCGTTGCTGAGGTCTTCCAGACCACTCGGCTGGTCGACCGGCACACCGGCACGCCCTACCTGACCGGTCTGCGCCTCATTCGACCCGCCCGCCTCGTCGACCTGACCGGCGACTGGCCCACGCGGGCCGGAGCCAGCCAGGCGATCAACAGCGGCCCGCGGCCGCGCGCCTCGGAATGGGCCCGCGCGATCCGGTCCGCATTCGACGTCGACGGAGTCTGGTACCGATCGAGCATGCACGGTGAAGGCTGGTGCAGTGCCCTCTTCGATACTGCAGCCGACGCGATGCCCCCCGCACCAAGGGTGAGTGTGCCGCTGGCGCACCCTGCGATCGCCGCACCGCTGGCGCGAGCGGCAGCAGAACTGGGCTACGGCCTGCTCTGAAAACAGTCCCGGGTGGTGTACCGATTTGACCCGTGCGCTCGCCCCACGCGAGTGTGCCCGCATGAACATCGTGGCGTGCGTCAAGCAGGTGCCGGATACCTGGGCCGAGAAGAAGCTGCGCCCGGACACCAAAACTCTCGACCGCGAGTCAGTGGACGCGGTGCTCAACGAACTCGACGAGTACGCCGTCGAGGAGGCGCTGCGCCAGCAGGAAGCGCACGGCGGCACGGTGACGATTCTCACCATGGGCCCGGCCAAGGCCCTGCAGACGGTCCGCAAGGCGCTGTCGATGGGCGCCGACGCGGCGGTGCAGGTCACCGACGACGGGCTGGCCGGCTCGTGTGCGATCGGAACCGCCCGTGTTCTCGCGGCGGCGATCGGCACGCTCGATGCCGACCTGGTGATTTTCGGTTCCGAGGCGACGGATGCGCGCACCGGCGTCGTACCCGCGCTCGTCGCTGCCGTGCTCGGCCGGCCGCAGTTGACCCTCGCCGCCAAGGTCGAGGTCGACGGCACGACCATCCGCATCAACAGGATCACAGACACCGGCTATGACGTCGTCGAGGCGCAGCTGCCCGCCGTCGTCTCCGTGGTCGAGAAAACCAACGAGCCGCGCTACCCGTCGTTCAAGGGCATCATGGCGGCTAAATCCAAACCCCTGACGACGTTGAGCCTCGCTGACCTCGGCATCGACCCGGCCTCCGTGGGCGGTGCCGGAGCCACGACCGAGGTGCGTGAGTACGCCGACCGGCCGGCTCGCGGTGCCGGCGAGATCGTCACCGACGGCGGCGACGGCGCGGCCAAGCTCGCCGAATTCCTTCACACGCGGAAGTTCCTGTAATGGCAGAGGTTCTCGTCCTCGTCGAGCACGCCGATGGTGACGTCAAGAAGGTGACCCTCGAGCTGCTGACAAAGGCGCGCGATTTCGGCGAGCCGAGTGCGGTGTTCGTCGGCGCCGGCTATCCGGACGCGCAGGCTGTCCTGGCCGAGTACGGGGCCGCGAAGGTCTACGTCGCCGAGGGTGCCGACGTGACCGCTCATGTGGGCGCGGCGGCCGAGGTGCTCGCGGCGGTGGTCGAGTCGGCGCACCCGGTGGCCGTGTTCTGCGCGTCGTCGGCATCGTCGCGGGAGACCGCCGCCGTTGCGGCGTACAAGACCGGTGGTGGTCTGCTCACCGATGTCGTGGACGTCGAAGAGGGACTGGTGGCGCGGCAGGACGTGTTCGGCGGCGCCACCGTAGTCAAGTCCGCGGTTACCGCGGGAACGCCGTTCCTGTGTGTGCGGCCCAATGCTTTGACAGCAACTCCAGCCCCCGCCGAGTCCGTCCGCGAAGACGTCACCGTCTCGCTTCCAGAGGCCGTCAACGCGGCGAAGATCGTCGAGAGCGTCAACGAAGTGAAGAGCGGCCGGCCCGAGCTCACCGAAGCCTCGATCATCGTGTCGGGCGGACGCGGCATGGGCAGCGCCGACAACTTCGCCATCGTCGAAGAGCTGGCCGATGCCCTCGGCGCAGCCGTCGGGGCTTCCCGCGCCGCGACCGACGCCGGCTGGTATCCGCACCAGATGCAGGTCGGGCAGACCGGCAAGACCGTCTCGCCGCAGCTCTACATCGCGGTCGGGATCTCCGGCGCGATCCAGCACCGGGCCGGCATGCAGACCTCGAAAACTATCGTCGTGATCAACAAGGATGCCGAGGCACCGATCTTCGAACTAGCGGACTTCGGCGTAGTCGGCGACCTGTTCAACGTGGTGCCGGCCCTGACTGCGGAGGTCAAATCGCGGCAAGCGTGATCGAAGCGACGTATGAGTGTGTTGGGAGCCGCCATCCGGCATCGCGTGCGCTCTGCCCGGTTCGTCAATACGCTCCGTGCTCCACTCAGGTCGCCCGCGCGGAGCGAATACAAAGGAGCCGAGCGTTGCGTTCTGCCGCACTGCTTGCGTAGGGGTCATGCCCCGGGCGGAGTTCGCCACCGTCGCATCAATCGAGAGAGGGCAGGTGCCGTCATGTGGGCACAGCTCATCAAGATGACTGTCCGTCCGGAGAGGGAGCAGGATCTCCCCGGCCTGCTGGAGCAGTTGCACGCAGCCGAACAACCGGACTCCGGCCTGGTGCGGACGATGGCCATGCGGGACCAGAACGACCCGAGCAAGCTGTACACCTTCGTACTCTTCGAGAGCGAGGAGAAGGCCCGCGCCCGCGAGCAGGATCCGCGACGCGAGGAGGCGCTGAAGTCTGTCCGAGCGGCGATGGCGGAGATGTTCGACGGCCCACCGGAATTCGTCAACCTCACCGTTGTCCAGGACGCGTAGCCCAACCGCTGGGCGCAGATGTGCCCATCGCAGGCTTGGGTTCGACGGACGCCACGTCCGAGGCTGTTGACCACGGCCGCGTCCGGGGGCCGTTCGTCCTGCTGGCCGTGGCAGTACGCTCCGGGCGTTATCTCGGCGCAGATTCGCGGAGCGCACCCTAAGGAGCTGTCATGCCGACCGTCATCGGGCACCACGATGTAAAGGACACAGACCACTGGCTGGCCTCGCCGAAGCGCGAAGAGGTCTTCGGGCCGCTGGGGGTCACGAACATACGGACGTTCGTCAACCCCCAGAACCGCAACCAGGTCGCAGTGCTGATGGATGTAGCCGACCTGGATGTCGTCATGGCCGCGATGCAGAACCAGGCGATGGCCGACGCGATGAAGTATGACGGGGTATTGCCTGAGACTCTGGTGCTCCTGGTCGAGGCGTAAGGGATGCTGGCCGCATGAAACCCATCGAGTTCGAACTGGAGCGCACGATCCGTGCGCCGATCGACCAGGTGTTCGCGCGGCTCGTCGACATCGAGGGCCACAACGACTGGATGGCCGGCACGGGAAGCATGCTCAAGCACACCCGACAGATCTCTCCCGGAGAGCCCGCCGTCGGTACGACGTTCGTCGACGAGACGAGCCAGGGCCAAATGCCCGGGGAGATCGTCGAGATGCAGGCGCCGCACACGATCGTCTATCACTGGTGGGACAAGTCGAAGTCGGGCAAGCTCAAGTTCGAGGGCTGGCCGAGTTACCATCTGCAGCCCGTCGCCGACAGCCAGACGCTGGTCCGGCATCGCGGCAAGTTGGTGTCGTACGGCGTCTGGCGCCTAGG
>JBDTXT010000089.1:0-8641 GCA_040006035.1 Pseudonocardiales bacterium
CCTCGCCGTTGCAACCCAAGTACGCCGCCGTCCTCGACCGCGAGTCTGCGTACGAGAAGCTCACGGCGCGGCTCCCGCCGCCGCCCGCGGCCGCCCCGCCGCCGAGCGCGACGCCCGGGCCCAAGCCCAAGGCGACGCCGAAGGCCGCGCCGAAGCCGAGGGTCGCACCGGAGGAGGACTCGAACCTCGAGCGGATGGTGAAGTCGAGCGCGTTCAAGTCCTTCGCGCGCTCGGCAGCGACCGTCCTCGGCCGCGAGATCACCCGCGGCGTGTTCGGCACCCGCCGCCGCTGATCCCGCGCGGCGGCGACGACGCGACGGCTCAGCCCGCGCGCAGGGCCGCCGCAACCGAGGCCGGCACCACGTCGTGGTGGGCGTAGCGGCGGGTGAAGCGGCCCGTGCCGGCCGTCAGCGAGCGCAGGACGATCGCGTACCGGACGAGCTCGGTGTCGGGGACCTCGGCCCGGATCACCGTCCGCTCCATCCCGAGCGGCGCGCTCGCGTCCGGTTCGGTGCCGGTCACCCGGCCACGGCGGCCCGACAGGTCCGAGAGCACCGCGCCGACGTGAGTGTCGGGCACGACCACCTCGACCGCCTCGATGGGCTCGAGGAGCGTCACGTCTCCCGATGCCGCGGCGTCCTTCACCGCGAGCGACGCGGCCACCTGGAAGGCCGCGTCGCTGGAGTCGACGCTGTGGGCCTTGCCGTCGACCAGGGTCACCCGGACGTCAACGAGCGGGACGTGGTCGTTGTCGAGGCCCTGCGCGAGCTGCGTACGCACCCCCTTCTCGACCGAGCCGATGAACTGTGAGGGCACCGAACCCCCGACGACCTTGTCGGCGAACTGCACCCCTGACCCGCGCGGCAGCGGCGCCACGATGACGTCGCATACCGCGTACTGCCCGTGCCCACCGGACTGCTTGACCAGGCGGCCGTGCCCGCGCGACTCGGCGGTGAACGTCTCGCGCATGGCGATGCGTAGCGGCACGGTGTCGACGTGCGCTCCGGTGGCCCGCAGCCGGTCGAGCACGACGTCGGCGTGCGCCTCGCCCAAGCACCACAGGACGAGCTGTCCGGTCTCGGGGTGCCGCTCCACCCGCACGGTGGGATCGCCCGCCGTGAGCCGCCCCAGGCCCTTGGCGAGCGCATCCTCGTCCGCCCGCGTGGCGGCCTGAACCGCGATCGGGAGCAGCGGCTCCGGCATGTCCCAGGGGGCGATGAGCAGCGGTGCCGTCTTGGCCGAGAGCGTGTCGCCGGTCTCGGCCACGCCGAGGCGGCCGATGGCGCAGATGTCGCCGGCGATGGCCTGCGCGATCGGGCGCAGGGTGGCGCCGAGCGGTGAGTAGATCTGCCCTACCCGCTCGTCCGCGTCGTGATCGGGATGGCCGCGCCCGGCGCCGCCGTGCCCGGAGATGTGCACGGCAGTTTCCGGGGTCAGCGTTCCGGAGAACACCCGGAGCAGGGAGAGCCGGCCGAGGTACGGGTCGACGGTCGTGCGCACCACCTCGGCCAGCAGCGTGCCGCCCGGATCGCAGTTCAGCCCGGATGCGGGGGAGCCGTAGAGCGGCATGGTCTGCGGTGGGTCGAGCTCGACCGGCGACGGGAAAGCGCCGGACAGCACCTCGAGCAACTCGCCCAACCCCAGGCCGGTGGCTGCGCACACCGGCAGCACCGGGTAGAACGTGCCGCGTGCCACCGCGGTTTCCAGGTCGTCGACCAGCACGTCGAGGCCGAGGTCTTCGCCGGCCAGGTAGCGGTCGAGCAGCGTTTCGTCCTCGGTGTTGTTGATGATTGCTTCGATGAGGGCGGCCCGCGCGGCGTCGATGTCGCCGTCGACCGCGGTCGATTCAACGACCGGCGACTCCTTGGCCGGGAACCCGGCGGAATAGTCGTAGACGGTCCGGGTCAGCAGCCCGACGAGAGCCTCGGGTACGGCCTCGCCGGCACCGCCGGCGGTGAGGTACAGCGGCAGGGCGTCCTGGCCGTCGGCGCCGCCGAAGACTCGCTGCAACTCCGCTACGGTCGCGTCGAAAGAGGTGCGCGGGACGTCCAGCTTGGTGATGACGACGGCCCGTGGGGTGCCGAGCGAGGCGCATTCCTCCCACAGCGACACGGTGATCGGGTCGATCTCGTCGGCGGCCGAGACCACGAACAACGCGGCGTCGGCGGCGCGCAGTCCCGCGCGCAGCTCGCCGGTGAAGTCGGGATAGCCCGGCGTGTCGAGCAGGTTGACCACCACGTTGTCCCACCGCAGCGGGCAGACCGAGAGCCCCACCGAGCGCTGTTGAGATATCTCGACCGGGTCGTGGTCGCTGGTCGTCGTCCCGTCGGCGATGGTGCCGGCGCGCCCGATCGTGCCGGTGGCGACCAGCAGGGCCTCGACCAAGGTGGTCTTCCCGCCGCCGGAGTGCCCGACGAGTGCGACATTGCGGATCTTCTCGGGACGGTCCGCGGTGTCGAACAAGGTGGTCGCGGTTGTCTTTGCGGCCTTCTTGTTGGACATCGCATCAGCCCCCCGAATAGACGGTGCCCGCTCCTGCGTCGCGAAGAACGGATTTTGGCATTCGACACCCAATCTCCTCCGCACGACAAGCGATCGGCGCAGATCGGTGCCGACTGGCGGCTATCGTTGGGAAACCACAGGCCCCCGACGCCCGGAACGGATACCCCAGCAGCGTGCTCAACATCCACGCCCGGTCCTTCTTCGCCAAGGCGGTCGGCCCCCTCGGTGCCAAGTTGGCACGAGCCGGCGTCACGCCGGACGTGATCACCATCATCGGCACGGTCGGTGCCGTGACCAGCGCTTTGGTGTTCTTCACCCGCGGCGCATGGTTCGGCGGGACGCTGCTGGTCTGGGGCTTCGTGATGCTCGACCTCGTCGACGGCGCAGTCGCCCGGGCCGGTGGCCGAGCCTCGAAATTCGGCGCGGTGCTCGACTCCTCGTGCGACCGGCTCGCCGATGCCGCGGTGTTCGGCTCGATCGGCTGGTACTTCGCATTACACGGGCAGCGCTGGATGTTTCTCGCCGCCCTGCTCTGCCTGGTGCTCGGCTCGTTGACGTCCTACATCCGCGCCCGCGCCGAGGGCGTCGGGCTGAGCGCCACGGTGGGCATCGCCGAACGCGCCGACCGGCTGATCATCGTGCTCGTCGGCACCGGACTGACCGGGGCGCCCTTCCACGTGCCCTTCGTCCAAGCGGTCGCCCTCTGGGCGCTCGTCGCCGCGTCGACGATCACGGTCGTCCAACGGTTCGTGACGGTCTACCGCCAGGCCAAGGCGGAGGAATCCGTGCCTGCGGAGGCCTGATGTTGGGTGGGGCGCGAGGGCGCGTGGTGGATCTCGGCTACATGGCCGGCTGGGGCGTCGTCAAAGCGGTACCGCCAGGCATGTCGGCGCGCGCGTTCCGCGCCGCCGCCGATGCCGCGGCGGTACGCAACCGCAAGGGCACCCGCCAACTGCGCAAGAACCTGCGCCGAGTGGTCGGCCCCGGCGTGTCGGAGTTGCGCTTGGACCGCCTGGTGGGCGAGAGCCTGCGCTCGTATTCGCGTTACTGGCTCGAGACGTTCCGGCTGCCGAAGTTGGACCACCGCGACGTAGCGGCGCGGCTGGATGTGAACGCCGAAGGCACCGAGCACCTCGACGCCGCGATGGCGGCGGGCAAGGGCGCCATCATCGTGCTGCCGCACATGGGTAACTGGGACGTCTCCGGGCTCTGGTTCGTCGCACGTGGCTTCCCGTTCACCACCGTGGCCGAGCGCCTGGAGCCCGCGTCACTGTACGACCGGTTCGTCGCCTACCGCGAGAGCCTCGGCATGGAGGTGCTGGCCCTGACCGGCGGCGAGCGGTCTGCGATGGAGGTGTTGGCCGAGCGCCTCCGGGCTGGCCGCGCGGTGTGCCTCGTCGCCGATCGAGACCTGTCCCGCGGCGGCATCGAGGTGCAGTTCTTCGGCGAGCCGACGCGAATGCCGGGCGGCCCGGCCGTCCTATCCGCGATGACCGGCGCCCCGGTCCTGCCCGTCGGCCTCTGGTTCACCGACGACGGCTGGGGGCACCGGGTCAACCCGCCGATCGAGACGCCCACGGGCCGGCTGCGCGACAAGGTGGCCGTCGGTACCCAGGCCGTCGCCGACGTCTTCGCTCGCGAGATCACGGCTCACCCCACCGACTGGCACATGCTGCAGCCGCTGTGGCTGGCCGACCTGCGCCAGCGTCGCGCGCCTGCGCAGCCCGACCCCGCCCCGGCGCGGTGAGCGCCACGATGCGTATCGGTCTGGTCTGCCCGTACTCCTGGGACATGCCCGGCGGCGTCCAGGCCCACGTGCGCGACCTGGCCGAGAAGCTCATCGAACTCGGGCACGACGTGTCGGTGTTGGCCCCGGGCGACGGCGACATGCCCGGCCTGCCGCGCTACGTCGTCCTGGCGGGCAAGGCCGTCCCGTTCCCGTACAACGGCTCGGTCGCCCACGTGCAGTTCGGCTTCGTCTCGGCCGCGCGGGTGCGCCGCTGGCTGCGCGACGGGAACTTCGACGTGGTGCACGTCCACGAACCGGCGGCCGCCAGCCTGCCGCTGCTCGCATGCGTCATCCACGACGGACCCCTCGTCGCGACGTTCCATATGGCGCTGACCCGATCGCGGTTCCTGGCAATGTTCGACAACGTCCTGCAGCCGTTCTTCGAGAAGCTGAGCGGCCGCATCGCGGTCTCGGCCGCGGCCCGCAAGGTGATCGTCGAGCACCTCGGCGCCGACGCGGTCGTGATCCCCAACGGCGTCGCGGTGGCGCACTACTCGCATGCGCGCCCGCTGGCCGGCTACCCGCGGGAGGGCGGCACGATCGGCTTTATCGGGCGCTACGACGAACCCCGCAAGGGCATGGACGTCCTCGTCGCCGCCCTGGCCATGCTGGCCCTCGAGCGTCCTGGCCTGCGATTGGTGGTGGCCGGGCGCGGTGACGCCGACGACTTCCGCGACAAGCTGCCGGCCGGCCTGGCCGACCGTATCGATCTGCTCGGGCAGGTCAGTGAGCGCGACAAGGCCCGGATGTTGCGCAGTGTCGACGTCTATTGCGCCCCCAACACCGGCCAGGAGAGTTTCGGGATCATCCTGCTGGAGGCGATGGCCGCCCGGACTCCGATCGTGGCCAGTGACATCGACGCCTTCCGCCGGGTGCTCGCCGCCGGCGCCGCCGGTGAGCTCTTCGCGACCGGTGACCCCGCCGCTCTCGCCGCCGCACTGGGCGCCGTGCTCGATGACCCCGCTCGCCGCAAACAGCTGGTAGCGGCCGGGGTCAAGGCGGTGGCACCGTTCGACTGGTCGGTCATCGTTGAGCAGGTCCTGCGGGTGTACGAACTCGCGATCGCCGGCGCGGGCATCACCGCTCGCTGACGCCGGGCATCGCGCGCCCCCGTTCGATTGGCGCAGCCTGCGCCGACCAGTGCCCGTAAAGCGGGGCACTAGAGTCTGCCAGCGTGCTCTCCGTCGGCTGGTTCGTGCTCGCCGTGCTGGTGGCCGTGCTGCTCACCATGTGGGTGACCTTCACCCTCACCCGCCTGGACCGGCTGCACGCGCGCGTCGACGCGGCGCAGGCGGCCCTGGACGCACAGCTGGTGCGCCGCGCCGCAGCCCTGCTCTACGTCGCCGAATCGCCTGATTCCGGGGCCGCCGCGAAGCACCGCACCTACTACGAGACGGTGGCCCGGGCTGCACTCGACGTCGACGCCGCCGAGCGGCTCGGCGCCGAGGACGCCGTCGGCCGGGTGCTCACCGACCTAGCGGAGCGAGAACCCGACCTACACGCTGAGGCTGCCGCCGAACTGGGCGAGGCGGCCGCCCGAGTCCAGATCGCCCGCCGCTTCTACAATGACGCGGTCCGCGACACCCGAACGCTGCGCGCACGCCGAATGCCTCGCCTGTTGCGCCTCGCCGGTCGGCGCGTCATGCCCCTGTTCTTCGACATCGATGACACGCTGCCCGTTCACCCGCCCGCACCGACCGTGACCACGCCCGAAGCCGACGATCTGACCAAGGATCGGGCACTCGATCCGGCAAAGGATGTTTCATGACGAGCACCTCCCGCACTGTGCGGCTCACTTGTGCCGCGCTTTCTCTGACGTGCCTGCTGGGGGTGGCCTCGTGCGGGGGCAGCAGCCACAAGAAAAAACAGAAAGCGACCCCGACGGTGTCGGTCACGTCGCCGACCCGCACCAAGTCGGCCCCGAAGCCGGCGCCGAAGCCGAAGCCACCTTCGGTCGATCCGCTCACCGGCGGCAAGCCGGCCAAGGGCTCGGTCGTCGCGGTCAAGATCGACGACACCGCGAACGGGCGCCCGCAGCTCGGAATCAACCACGCCGACATCGTCTACATCGAACAGGTCGAGGGCGGCCTGACCCGCACCATCGCGTTGTTCCACTCGGTCAAGCCGCCCTCGGTCGGGCCGGTACGCAGCGTGCGGTCCAATGATCCCGAGTTGCTCACCCAGTACGGGCCGATCTCCTTCGTCGCGTCCGGCGGCGGCGGCGACTCTTTGCCGGCCCTGGACAAGTCGATCCTCAAGGCCAACATCAACGACCGCGGCGCCCCAGGGTTCTTCCGCGACAACGGGCGTTCCGTCCCCTACAACCTCATGCTCCATCTCGGGCAGGTGACCGGCGGTGCGGCGGCCAAGCCCGTCGGCTTCACCTGGTCGAGTTCGACCAAGGGGCTCGGGCGCACCCCGGCGGCACCTGCGGTCAACACCGTCGTGGGTGACACACCTGTGCAGTTCCGGTGGGACGGGGCGCACAAGGTCTACGTCCGTTACATCGACGGCGTCCAGCAGCACGCCGCCGACGGCGGCGTGATCGGCACACCGAACGTGATCGTGCAGTTCACCGGCGGCTACGTGAACACCGCCGACGTCGACCAGGCCGGCAACCCGGGCTGGTTTACCGTGTCGGTCGGCAGGGGTCCGGTCGTCGTATTCCGGGACGGGCACGCCATCAACGGACGGTGGTCGCGGGCCAACGCGGCAGCCGGTACGACACTGAAGGACAAGTACGGTCACCAGATCCCGCTGCGACCCGGCGGCGCGTGGGTTGTCCTGGCCACCAAGGGCGCCCGCCTGAATTAGTGCCCAGGCCACGAACTGGGGATCGGCTGGCGATGGCAGCAGGACGCGGCCCGTAGAATCGGGGCATGTCCGAAGTGCAGAATCAGACCAGTTCGGCCGACCACGCCGTCGGCACCGCCCGCGTCAAGCGTGGGATGGCCGAGATGCTCAAGGGCGGCGTCATCATGGACGTCGTCAACGCCGAGCAGGCCAAGATCGCCGAGGACGCCGGGGCGGTCGCCGTCATGGCGCTCGAGAGGGTCCCCGCCGACATCCGCGCCGAGGGCGGCGTGTCCCGGATGAGCGACCCGGACATGATCGACCAGATCATCAGCGCCGTCTCGATCCCGGTGATGGCCAAGGCCCGCATCGGGCACTTCGTCGAGGCGCAGGTGCTGCAGTCACTCGGGGTCGACTATGTCGACGAATCCGAGGTGCTGACGCCGGCCGACTACGCGAACCACATCGACAAATGGCAGTTCACCGTTCCGTTCGTGTGCGGCGCGACCAACCTGGGCGAGGCGTTGCGCCGGATCACCGAGGGTGCGGCGATGATCCGCTCGAAGGGTGAGGCTGGCACCGGCGACGTCTCCAACGCCACCACCCACATGCGCCAGATCCGGGCCGAGCTGCGGCGGCTGACCACGCTCGCAGAGGACGAGCTGTTCGTGGCGGCCAAGGAACTCCAGGCGCCCTACGAACTGGTGGCCGAGGTGGCCCGCGCCGGGAAGCTGCCGGTCGTGCTGTTCACCGCGGGCGGCATCGCGACCCCCGCCGACGCTGCGATGATGATGCAGCTCGGCGCCGAGGGCGTCTTCGTGGGCTCGGGCATCTTCAAGTCCGGCAACCCGGCTCAGCGGGCCGAGGCGATCGTCAAGGCCACCACGTTCCACGACGATCCGGACGTCATCGCCAAGGTCTCGCGCGGCCTGGGCGAGGCGATGGTCGGCATCAACGTGGCCGACATCCCCCAGCCGCACCGTCTCGCCGAGCGTGGTTGGTAGTACCCGCTGTCCATGGCCCGACCGACGATCGGCGTTCTCGCCCTGCAAGGTGACGTCCGTGAGCATGCGCACGCGCTGAGGGCGGCCGACGCCGAGGTCGTCTCCGTGCGCCGGCCGACGGAACTCGCGAGCATCGACGCTCTGGTGCTGCCCGGTGGAGAGTCCACGACCATCCTCAAGCTGGCCCGCGTCTTCGAGATGCTCGAGCCGTTGCGGGCGGCGATCGCCGCCGGGTTGCCCGTCTACGGCGCGTGCGCGGGCATGATCCTGCTGGCCGATCACGTCGATGACGCCGGCTCGCCGCTGGACGAGACGTTCGGCGGCATGGACATGCTCGTGCGGCGCAACGCGTTCGGCCGCCAGGTCGACTCCTTCGAGGAGGACATCGACGTGGATGGCCTGGCCGGCGGCCCGGTCCATGCAGTGTTCATCCGGGCCCCGTGGGTCGAATCGATCGGCCCGGCCGCTACGGCGCTCGGGCGGGTGAGCGTCGGTGCCGCCGCCGGTAGGATCGTCGCCGTTCGCCAGCGAAACCTGCTGGCCACGTCGTTCC
>JBDTXT010000090.1:0-8608 GCA_040006035.1 Pseudonocardiales bacterium
ATGGGCATCGAGGTGGACGTCCTCGGTGCGGCAGCAGGTTCGCAGGTCGCCCGACCCGAGCAGGTACTGCCCGGCTATGACCTGGTGTTCGCCAAAGCCCGCTCCGCGATCGAGGCGATCGCAGTCGGGTGTGCCGTCATCGTCGCTGATGCGCAGGGTCTGGCCGGGATGGCGGCGTACGACCGGTTGCCCGAGTGGCGGCGGTGGAACCTCGGCGGTGCCCTGCTGACGAACCCGCACGATGTCGACGCGCTGTGTGACGAGATCGACCGCTACGACCCGGACGACGCCGGCCGCTGCCGCGACTACGCACGGGCACACTGGTCGCTGGAAGTCATGGTCGATGCGCTCGTCGCTGAGTACGAGGCCATCCACTCAGCGTGGGATCCGGCGCTAGCCGACTACCGGGCCGAACTGGTCGCGTTGGCCGCTCCGCTGAGCCGGCTCGGGCCGCTGCGCACCGAACTGGAGCACGCCTTGCCCTACGTGGAGCAGACCCCCGGGCTCGTCGATGCGTGGCGGCACGAGCAGGAGCAACACCGGCTGCTGCGCGAGCACCTCGCGGCGCTCGAGGCAGCACAGTGACCCGCGCCCCGGGCGACCCTGATGAGGTGTGGTGCGTCGCCGACCGCGGCGCGGGCATGCTGGTCGGCCCGCACCGGGCACTGGGCAGCCACCCCAATGTCCGGGGCCGGGTCGGGCTGACCTCACCGGTCGCCGACCTCGGCCCGGTGGTGGCCGAATTCACCGTCGCCGAGTCCGGCGTGCGGGAGTTCGTCGTGCCGTGGCATGTCCTGCCCGGCGGGCGGATGGTGGCGGCGAACCCGGCGGGCGGTAATCAGGTGTCGTGGCAGCCTGGCGGCGATACCGAGTTCGGGGTGACGCCCGCGCCGGACGGGCACCTCACCTCCGTGTACGTGCGTTTCGTCCTGCGGCACGTCACGACCGCGCTGCTCGAGCAGGATCTGCACGGCCGCTCGGTGCACGCCGTCACCGCGGGGCGGGCCGGTGGCGGGCTCCTCGCCGTCTGCGGCCCGACGCGGGCCGGCAAGACCCGACTGATGAATCACCTCATCGCCGCCGGTCTGGCCGGGGACGTCATCGACGACGACTGCCCCGTCCTGACGCCAGACGGACTGCTGGCGACGTTGGTGCCGCGCCGCTACGAGGTCGCGCGGGCGTCCTGCCTGCCGTTGCGCGCCCTCGTCCTGCTCAGCGACCGCGCGACAGACGTCCACCTCTTGGACCCGGGCAGTGCGCACCGATTCCTGGAGAGGGCGCCGATGCCGTGGCCCGTGCCCTGGCTGCCTGGCCCGCACCGGCCCGGCCTGCCGGACGTGCCCGCTGACGTCGTCGTCGTGGCCGCCCCAACCCAGGACGAGGGCGCTTTCGCTGCGGTGGCAGCCCTGCTCAGCGCCGGTCGGTGAGCAGGGCGATCACGTCGGCGGCGCAGTGCAGGGTCATGGCGACCGGGTCAGGGATGGCGATGCCGAACTCGTCTTCGACCGTGATGACCAGCGACAGCAGATCCAACGAATCCATGCCCAAGGCACGCCACTGGGCAGTGACGTCCACGCTTCGCTGCCCGGCGATCGAGGATACGAGAACGAGTACCCGGTCGGCGACGTCGCTCACGTGACGCGGCGAGCCAGCAGGTCGAACAGCAGCGGCAGGACCTCTTCCATCGGGGCCCGCTCGAGCAAGCGGGCGGCCCTGCGGTCCGGGCCTTGCACCTCACGCGTCAGGGCGTGCGCGAAGAAGGCCTCGAGGTCGCTGGCCCGCCCTGGCGCGACAACTCCCTCGCCGAGAACCGACGCGGCCAGCCCGCGGGCCGCCCTCTCGATCGTCGCCGCGTCCAGGGGAGCGGGGATTATCGTGCGGGACGCGGCGAACGGATGCTTCGCGGTCGTGCCCGGTTCGGCCACCTCGTCGGTGATCAGGTCGGCCAGCAGCGGTGCGAGCACCACGCCGTTGCGCCAGGTGGCGGTGGCGACGAGCAGCCACGGTTCATCGAGGCGCCCGACCAGCGGGAGCCGATCGGCGGTGACCGGCCGGTGGCCGACCGACGTGGCGAGCACCTCGGCGCGGCGCAGCCGCCGGTCCAGTTCCCGTACGCAGCCACCGAGCAGATCGTCCAGTTCGGATATCTGCGGGCCGAGCGCGGCCTGGGGTGTCGTGGTTAGCCGGTTCGTGGCGCCGAGGTAGGTCAGGCCGCCGGACCGCGGCACCGAGTGCAGGCCGCACGCGAACGCCCGGTTCGGGGTGCGGACACACCCGGGTGCTGCGACCAGCGGCTGCACGAGCACCGACGCGCCGCGCCCGCCGAGCACCGGCGGGAGCAGACCCGACAGCCCCGAGCGGGCGAGCAGCTCACTCGTCTGCGACCCGGCCGCGAGGACGACTTGGCCGGCGCTGACGCGTCCCGAAACTGTGGTGCGGACGCCGTCGCCGTCGACGCCGACTGCATCGTCAGGGACCACGACGACGCCGGGCAGCGCAAGTGCGGCGGCCCGGAGCGCCGCCAGCAGCACGCCGCTGTCCAGCGATGCCTCGTCGGGCAGGTGTATCGCGCGCACCGCCTCGAAGCCGGCGTCCGGGTGCAGGCCGGGGACGCTGGTCGGCTCGACTGTCTCGACCCGGCCGCCATGCGCGGCAGCGGCGTCGGCTATCGCGTCAAGGCTGGCGAGGTCCGGTGCGGTTCGGGCGATGACGTGGATCCCGGGGGTCGTGCTCACGCCGAGTTCGGTCAGCCAGCCCTGCCACCGCTCGCGGCCCTCGCGGCGGGTGCGGACCTCGACATCGATCGTGTCTTGGGACTGGTGCGCGGACACCTCGCTGTACACCGACAGCATGGCGCCGGACGCCGTAGTGGCCGAGTGGGCGGCCGTCCCGGTCACCCAGGACACCCGGTGCCCGGCCCGGGCCAGCCGCCATACGGTCGTGGCCCCCACGATGCCGGAGCCGACGACGGCCACGTCGGAACTCACGGCGCCGGGGTCAACTCTGTGTCGTGCAGGACGTAGTTGCGCCCGCAGCCGCAGCGCAGCTCAGCGTCCAAGGTCAGGCCGCACAGGCACGCCCAACCGATCTGCCGGGCGGGGTTGCCGCCGACGAGGCCATACGCAGGAACGTCCTTGTGCACGACGGCGCCCGCGGCGATCATTGCCCACTCGCCGACGACGACGCCCGGCAGCACGAGCGCCCCGCCGCCGACCGTCGCGCCCCGCCGGACGAGGACGGGCCGAGGTTCCCACTCGCCAGGCCCACGCCGGGTGCCGTCCGGGTTCGTCGCGCGGGGGTGCGGGTCTTCCATGAGGTAGGACTGCGGCCCGATGAACGCCTCGTCCTCGACCCGCGCGCCCATGACGGTCGCGTAGTTGCCGATCTTGACGAGGTCACCCACCGCCGCGGTCGAGCTGAGAAACGCGCCCTTGCCGACGGTACAGTCACGGCCGAGGGTTGCCCCGGCCATCAGTTGCGCCTGATGCCAGACGTTGCTGCCCGCACCGACCTCTGCGCCGTCAACTTCGGCGGTGGGGTGGACGAACGCGGGCACGGCGGGAGCTTACGCGGACCGCAGACACTCGACCGGAGTTGCGGCGGTGACGCCGGCCATCCGGTCAGCGAGAGGCCAGATCCTCCGCCGCCGCGATGATGGTGCGTACGGCGGCGCCGGTGGCCCCCTTGGCGGTGTAGTCCCGCGCCCCGCCTGAGTTCCAGGCCGGTCCGGCGATGTCGAGGTGCACCCAGGCCTGGCCGTCGGGCATGAAGTCGGCGAGGAACAGCCCGGCGACGAGCATGCCGCCGCCCTTCTCGCTGGAGATGTTGGCTATGTCGGCGATGCGGGAGTCCAGGCCGGCGCGCAGTTCGTCCGGCAGCGGCATGGCCCATACCGCTTCACCTGCCGCATTGCCCGCCGCCGCTACCCGGTCGCGCAGGCCCGGCTCGCCCATCGCGCCGATCACCCGGGTGCCCAGCGCGACCACCTGAGCGCCGGTCAGGGTCGAGGTCTCGATCAGGTAGTCCGGCTCGTCCTCGAGCGCGCGGGCGATGCCGTCGGCGAGCACCAGGCGTCCCTCGGCGTCGGTATTGAGCACCTCGACGGTCTGGCCGTCGCGCATCGTGATCACGTCCGAGGGGCGGTAGGCCGACCCGGACGGCAGGTTCTCGGCCATCGGCACGGTGGCCGTGACCTCGACCGGCAACTTCAGGGCGGCGATCGCGACGACGCTGGCCACGACGGCGGCAGCACCGCCCATGTCGGAGGTCATCTGCTCCATGCCCGCGGTCTTGATGTTGAGGCCGCCCGAGTCGAAGGTGATGCCCTTGCCCACCAGCGCGATTCGCGCCTTCGGTTTGGCCGGCCGGTAAGTGATCCGGACCAGGCGAGGTAGGCGGGTGGAGCCTGACCCGACGGCGAGGATGCCACCGAACCTGCCGCGTGCCAGCGCCCGCGGATCCAGCACCTCGACGGCCAGCTTCTGGGCTGCCGCCAGGTCGCGCGCCCGCGCCGCGAACGTCTCGGGATACAGGTCGTTCGGCGGGGTGTTGATGAGGTCGCGCGCGTCCATGACCGCCTGGGCCACCACGCGGGCGCGCCGCAGCGCGGCCGTCGCGCCGGGGACCGACTTCGCCGCGATCGTGACCTTGCGCAGCGCCGGCTTGGTGACAGCGGACTTGTATGTCGTGAAGGCGTAGGTGCCGAGCAGGGCGCCCTCGGCCACGGCATCGACAGGAGCGTCGATGGCGATGTGGACGTGCTTGTGGGCACTCAGGGCGCGCAGCGCGGCACCGACACCGCGGCGCACCTGCTCCGATTGCCGAGCGTCCGGACCAAGGCCGGTGGCCACCACTAGCCGAAATGGGGCAAGCCCGAGTGTGGGTATCTTGACCACCTCGTCCGGCTTGCCGGATGCACCGGCCGCCTTGAGCGCCGCGATCAGGCGCTTACCCAGCGCGGCGTCGACCGGGTTCGCACCGGGCGCCAACTGGAGGCCGTCCGGGCCGGAGACGGTTGCGACAACTACCGCGTCGGCCGTGATCGGGGCGGACGGGTCGATGAGGGAGACGGCGGGCATGGTTGCGATCGTATGCGCGGGCCGCTCGACGGTCGCGCGCACCGGTCGCCACCAGCCCCGCAGACCTGGCTCGATACGGTGCGGCTATGAGCCTGCTGCGATCGCCGCTGTACGAACGCCACGTCGACCTCGGCGCGAAGCTCGCCGACTTCGGCGGCTGGGACATGCCCATCGAGTACGCCGCCAGCGGCGGCGGCGTGCTGAAGGAGCACGCGGCGGTCCGCGAGACCGTGGGGGTCTTCGATGTCTCGCACCTGGGCAAGGCCACGGTGCGCGGGCCCGGCGCGCGGGCGTTCGTCGACGCGTGCCTGTCCAACGACCTCGGCCGCATCGAGCCCGGCAAGGCTCAGTACACGCTGTGCTGCGACGAGTCCGGCGGCGTGGTCGACGACCTGATCGCCTATCTCGTCAGCGACGACGAGGTGTTTCTGGTGCCCAACGCCGCGAACACGGCCGAGGTGGTGCGCCGACTGGTCGCAGCCGCGCCCGCCGGCATCGACGTCTCCCTCGAGCACGACCGCTTCGGAGTGCTCGCGGTGCAGGGGCCGCTCTCGGCCGGGGTGCTCGACCGGCTCGGCCTGCCCGTCGATCAGGACTACATGGCCTATGCCGACGCATCCTTCGACGGCCGGCCGGTGCGCATCTGCCGTACCGGCTACACCGGCGAGCACGGTTACGAGCTGATCCCCGCGTGGGACGACACGGAGGCGCTGTGGGACGCGATCGTCGCCGTGGTGCGCGAACTCGGCGGGATGCCCGCTGCCCTCGGCGCGCGCGACACCCTGCGAACCGAGATGGGATACCCCTTGCACGGCCAGGACCTCTCCTTGGAGATCTCGCCGCTGCAGGCGCGCTCGGGCTGGGCCGTCGGCTGGAAGAAGAACGCGTTCTGGGGCCGCGAGGCGTTGAGTGCCGAGAAGGCCGCAGGGCCCGCCCGGCTGCTGTGGGGGATCGAGGCGCTCGATCGCGGGATCCCGCGGACGCACATGACCGTCCTGTCCGATGGCGATGCGGCCGTCGGCGAGGTGACCAGCGGGACGTTCTCACCCACGCGCAAGATGGGCATCGGCCTGGCGCTCATCTCGACCGAGTCCGGCGTGGGCGAGGGCGACGAGGTGGCGGTCGACGTGCGTGGCCGGCGCTGCGCGGTACGGGTGGTCAAGCCCCCGTTCGTGGAGTCACACGTCCGCTAGTGCCCGTAAGGCAGGCGGTGAACCCACTTCTTGAACGGGGCACTAACTGTCCTCGCCGCAGGCCGAGTCCCAGGCCTGTCCGGCTCGCTCGACCCGTTTCGTCTGAACGTCAGTCAACTTGCGCGTGTCGCGCAATTCGGCGAACGGTTCGACGTCCTCGGGCAGCCCAGCGTCCATCGCGCGCTGCCGTTGAGTCTCGGCATTGAACTCGGCACCCAGCAGGATCGCGATGTTCGTGATCCACAACCAGACCAAGAATACGATCACGGTGGCCATGGTCCCGTAGGTCTTGTTGTACGACCCGGAGAACGCGACATAGAGCGCGAACAAGCCTGACGCGATCAGCCAAAGGATCACCGCGAGCACGCCGCCCGGAGTGATCCACTTGAAGCCTGGCTGTTTCACGTTGGGGCACGCCCAATACAGCAGCGAGAACATCAGGCTGACCAATACAACAAGTACCGGCCACTTCACGATGTTCCACACCGTCACCGCCGTGTCGCCGATGCCGAGGGCGTGACCCAGTTGGCTGGCGACGGGCCCGGTGACGACGACCATGATCGCGCTGACCACGAGCATGATCACGAGAACCAACGTCACCCCCAGCCGCACCGGGGCGGTCTTCCAGATCGGCCGCCCCTCATCGACGTCATAGATCGCGTTCGACGCTCGCATGAACGCAGCCACATACCCCGATGCCGACCACAACGCGACAGCCAGTCCGACGATCGCTCCGATACTCGCGGCGCCGCTCTTGCCCTGCACCTGCTCGATCACTGTGCGCAGGAAGCTGTTCACCCCGCCAGGAGTCAACTGAGCGAGATTGTCGAGCAACTTCTGGGTGCTCGACTTTCCGAGCAACCCCAGGACGGAGATCAAAACCAGCACGCCCGGGAAAATAGCCAGGACTCCGAAGTAGGCGAGCGCGGCGGCCCGATCGGTCACGTCGTCGTGTTTGAACTCCCTGACTGCGCGCCGCAGGATGCTGCGCCAGCCCACAGCCGAGATGTCGCGCGGCGAGGTGGGCGCGGCTGCCAAGTCACGACGGGGGTGAACTCGTAGCGCCATGTGGTGCCTCCGCAGGATGGTGCGGGCACGCGGCCGATCCCGGCCGGCCGCGTGCCCGGTCCGACCTAGTGCTGCAGCGGTTCCTTGATGTCTGCGGCCGCTGACTTCGCCTCGTCGGCGGTCTGGGCTGCCGCATCGATCGCGACGGACTTGACCTGCTCCACTGAATGCTGCAGGGGTTGCTGCAGGTTGTCAGCGACCTCGTGCGCCTTCTCCATGAGCGGCTGGGACAGCTCACCGGCCTTGTCCTCGGCGAGCTTGGCCACCTGCTGCTCGGGCTCGGTCGCGGGTGGCAAGGAGGACAGCAGCCAGCCGATGCCGAACGCGATGACGCCGGCGGCCAACGGGTTGCCCTGGGTCTGCCGGCGCACGGTCTGCGGAGCAGCCGAGGCGGCGTCGGTGACGCTCGACGCTACGGAGGTCACTGCCTCCTTGGCCGAGGATGCCCCGGAACTGACTGAGTCACCTGCTGCGTGCAGGCCGTTGCCGTCCTCGGCCGAGCCCATGACCCGCTCCTTGACCGAGGTCGCCGTGCCCTTGATCCGTTCCACCCGCCGGCCGACCACCCGGGCCGGCGACACCTTCTCATTGAGGCGGTCGACGTCGGCGCTCAACGTGGCCCGGGTCCGTTCGATCTCGTGCTGAATCTGCTCAGGACTGCTCATGAGTGCTCACTGACCTTTCAAGGCGTTGGGAACCTGCTTGACCGTTTCGACGGTCCGTTCGGGTTTCGGATGGACGGTGCGTAGCGTGCTGCGTCCGGCGGCGAACAGGACGCCACCGATGACAGCCCAGACGAGCGCGACGATGAGTGCCGCCCAGCCCTGATCGATGACGTTGGCCAGTCCCCACCACAGAGCGATGGAAAGGAACAGCAGGACCATGTAGCTCGCGAAGCCGGCGCCACCGAGCATTCCGGCCGCCTTGCCGGTCTTCGACACCTCCGCCTTGATCTCTGCCTTGGCCAGTTCGAGTTCCTGCCGCATTAGCGTCGACAGGTCGCGGCTTACGTCGGTGATGAGTTCGCCCACCGATGCCGAGCCCACGTCGGGCCGGCTATCGGTCGCCACGCTGGTTTCGGGGCCTGGAGCGCTCACCGCCATGCCTCCCCGTCGCCGGGGGTGTCCTGGTGCGGATGGCCCGGCTGTGCGTACCCGGGCTGCTCGTATCCGGGCTGCTCGTAGCCCGGCTGTGGGTAGCCGGGCTGCTCGTATCCCGGCTGTGGGTAGCCGGGCTGCTCGTATCCCGGCTGTGGGTAGCCGGGCTGCT
>JBDTXT010000091.1:0-8563 GCA_040006035.1 Pseudonocardiales bacterium
GAAGGCAACGCTGACGGCTTCGTTGGTGAAGCCGTGGCCGATGGCGGTGCCGATGAAGGTCGGGCCGCCGCCGATGAGGGCGAGGCCGAGCAGGAACGGCCAACTGGGCCGGCGAGCGGCGCCATCGGCACCGACGTCACCCGCGAGCGGCGCCACGATGCCGAAGCCTTCGGTGGCGTTGTGCAGGGCGAAGCCGACGACGAGAAGGGTGGCGAGAGCGACCTGGTCGGAGGCGGCCGCCTGCCCGATGGCCAACCCCTCGGCGAAATTGTGCAGGCCGATGCCCACCGCGATGAGCAGGGCCAGGCGGCGGGCGGGTGACCACGAGGCCATCCCGCTACGGGCTCGCAGTTCGTCGACCGCCATCGCACCCGGGCCGAACTGGGTCTTGACTGCCCGACCAGAGACCTTGCACATGTAGCGCTCGTAGGCCACCAGGGAGAGCAGCCCGACGGCCAGGCCGCCGGCGAACAGGGAACCGTAACCGAACACCGGGGCGAGCCCGCCGGTGTGCTCGTGCACCCCGACGAGGGCGGCGTCGATGGGTTCCCAGGCGGCAGAAAGCACGTCCCAGACCAGGAAGAGCAACACGCCCACGGCCACCGAACTGAGCAGCAGTCGCAGTGACGGCATCGGGCGCTTGAGCCGGCCGATGGGCATCCCGATGACGATCGTGATGCCGGCAATGAAGCCAAGGATCAGCGTCTTGGACAGATCCACTGCATACCTCCTGGTTAGGTATGCCTACCCTCACCAATTTCGGCGAATTTTGCAAGTGGAGCGGGCAATCCTGTGATCAGACCTGCAACACCGGCGGGCAAGCGGCCGCGATGAGTGGCCGTTGCTGGTCTGTTCGTTGCGGGCACCACGGTAGGTTTCACCCACCCCAAGGGCGGCTGGGCCAGGAGATACGCCTATTTGCTGGGCTCGGGCACGTGCGGGCACTTCACCTTCGGGTTGGCCCCGATGTAGTTCAGCGGCCCGGCCACGATCGTCACGAGGATCGTGCTCGTCTTGGCACACGAGGCTTTCTTGTCGGTGTAGTAGTGCCGCTGCCCCGCAGCGATCGCTCCGATGACTAGCCAGATGACGACCAGGGTTGCAATTACTGGTCCCAACCGGGTCCCGCTGCGTCTACTGCGCCATGAGGTCATGTCCGGGTTCTACCCAAGAAGTGGGAGCTTAATTCACCCGGGCACTATCTGGGTGGCGTGACCAGACGGGCGTGAATCTCCGTGGTCAGCTGATGCACGAGCTTGGTCAAGTCGGTGTTGACGTGCAGTTCCTGCTCGTTCACGACGAAGTCGTGATCGGCTTTGGCCTGCTGGTATTTCGCCTGCCGGTTCTGCCCGATCATCACGAACGTCGACAGGAAGATCGCTTCGAGCGACACAACGAGCGTCAGCGTCGGCCAGGGGCTCTTCTCGAACACGAGCATCCACACCGCGAAGAGCGCGATATGCACGTACACGAACTTCATCGAGCCGGCGAATGCGGTGATCGCATCGGCCACTCGCAACTGGATGTCGGCCGACCTCTGCTCGGCCACCTTCAGCAATGCCGGATGCTTCAGTTTTCCCTTTTCGGTATCGGTCATGCCCCCAACGGTCGCACCCGCGGCTCTGACGAAGCGACCGGGACCTGCTTTCTTGCTACGGTCTGGCCACTGAGTGCCCGGGTGTCGAGGGAGCAGATATGCGGGGGTACCGAGCAGACACGGCCTTCGACGGCGAGCGTGCCCTCGCTGGTGGCGCACTCGTTCTCATTGAGGGGAGCACGATCGTCGGCGTCGAACCGGGCTCGGCGGCAGCACCGGCCGACTGTCAGGTGACCTACCTGCCGGGGACGACTCTGTTGCCAGGGCTGATCGACGCGCACGTCCACCTGTGCGCAGACAGTGGACGCAGCGCACTCGACCGATTGCCCGACCTGAGCGCCGCCGAACTCGACGCTGTCATCAACACGGCGATGCAGCAACAACTCGCTGCGGGGGTCACTGCGGTACGGGATCTGGGTGATCGGCGGTGGGCCGTCGTCGAGCTGGCCCGTAGCGCGCACGATGGTCCGACCATCGTCGCGTCCGGGCCCCCCATCACGTCGGTCAGGGGTCACTGCTGGTCGATGGGTGGGCAGGCAGCAGGCGACGACGAGCTGCGCCGAGCGGTGCGCGAGCGGGCCGAGCGCGGTGCGGACGTCGTGAAGATCATGGCCAGCGGTGGCGCCATGACGCCGGGCACCGACGTGCTCGCCTGCCAGTTCTCGCTGGAGGAATTGCGTCTCGTCGTCGACGAAGCGCACCGAGTCGGCCTGCCCGTTACGGCGCATGCGCATGGCCTGCCGGCGGTGGAGATGAGCGTTGCCGCCGAGGTCGACGGCATCGAACACTGCTCCTGCATGACCCTCACCGGTCTGCACACGCCGCCCGAACTCGCGGCCCGGCTCGCTTCGGCCGGCATTCAGGTCTGCCCTACGCTCGGGCGCGCACCAGGTGCACAACCGCCGCCTCAACTCGTCGCCATCATGGAACGCACCGGCCTGACGTGGGAGGACCGCCTCGCCCAGGTGGCCGAGCTCCATCGGGCCGGGGTGAACCTAATCAGCGGCGCGGATGCGGGCATCAGCCCAGGCAAGCCGCACGGCGTGTTGCCCGTCGCTGTCGCGGAGCTGACCGATTGCGCCGTGCCGAACGACGAGGCACTCGCCTCGGCCACCAGCCGGGCGGCGAACGCCTGCGGACTGTCCGAGCGCACTGGCCGGCTCAAGCCCGGCCTGGACGCCGATCTGCTCATCGTCGACGGCGACCCGCTGCGCGACATCCTGGCCTTGCACGGGGTGCGTGCCGTCGTGTCACGTGGGCGCGAGGTGGAGCTCGCCCGGTAGGGACCAGATACTTCACAAGGACTTCGCGCGAGGTATAGGTGACTCGCCGCCGACGGCTATCGGTGATTGTCGGCTGCGAGCCGGGTACGTCGCCCTCATCGGGGAAGGACCGCCGGGACGGAGACTGCACGATGTGCTGGGACGCGGGAGAGAGGTTGCCCTGCGATATCCGTTCGCCTCGGCTGGCCCGCCGGTTCTGCGCTGCCACCGTCGGGTCGGTGCTGTCGGCCGGTCCAGAGTTCCAAACGGTTCTGGATGACGTGGTCATCGTCGCGAGTGAGCTCGTGACGAACTCGGTCAAAGCCAACTGCACCGAACTGGAGTTGACATTGTCGATCCACCGCGACCATCTGTTGCTCGTCGTCGGCGATGACGCGCCGGGCAAACCCCGGCTGATGGCCGCAGGCCCGGAAGATGTGGGCGGCCGGGGCGTGGCCATCATGGCCGCGCTGGCCCAGGCCTGGGGGGTCTGGCAATTCCCGGCCAAAAAACAGGTGTGGGCCGAGTTGGCCTTCCCCCCGCAGTTGGCCGCCAACCTGACGTGCAGCGGTGGTTTCCGGACAGTTCGGCTCTAGTCCTACGCGTGATGCTGGGGTAAATTGCCGTCGGTTGGAAAAGCAGCCGTCGTGGTTGTCCCACGTCCACGGCCCGGGCGAGCGACTGATCGTGCGGGCACCACCGAGAGCCGGGAACCATGGCCCGCATCGCGCTAGACAAAGCCGTACGAGATGGCGACTGCGAGGTCACCGTCGTCGGCGACATCGATCTCGGGTGTGCCGATGACGTGGCGACCTTGGGCACGCTCAGCCTGGATGATCCCAGCCTGCGTTCGCTGACCCTCGACCTTGCCGCGGTCACGTTCATGGACTCCACCGGCATCGGCGCTCTGGTCCGGATCCGCAACACCGCCCTGCAAGTCAGCAAGCCGCTTACCCTTCGGGACCCCTCGGAGCCGGTCACGAAGGTCCTGAAGATCACTGGACTGGACAACGTCTTTGCCGTCCAGCGCACGGGCGATGGCATCGGTACCACCCGCTAGCCGGCGCAGGTGCCCCATGACCAAGGCGCGCCGGCCGCGCGGGTCGCGGCGGCCCTGTTAACCGTTCTGAATCCCCACGCGGATCAGGCCGGCCCGGCGACGCCGATCAGGTTGCCTTCGGGATCGGCGAAGTGGCCGACCACCACGCCGCCGCCTTCGTTTCGGGCCGGGCCCATCACCCGGGTGCCGCCCAGACTCTCGGCCTTGCGCAACGCCTCCTCCACGTCTGGGACGCCGACGTAGAACACGGCGTGGCTGCGGAACGCGGGACCGCCGCCGACGCCGCCCGGAATGCCCGTGCCGTCGTCGGTGGTCATCCGATCGATGAACGTGTAGCTGTCTGGCTGGGAGACCTCGGCCGCGACCGCTGAGTTCGCCTGATACGACCAGCCGAACAACTCCCCGTAGTAGCTGCGCAGCTTCGCCGGGTCGGTGCCGATGACTTCGAAATGTACGACTGGCTGTCCCATGGCACCAGATCCTAGGTGAGGGAAGTGTCGAGCCAAGGGCTAGCCGATCATCTCCCACGGAGCCTGGGAAAGCACGTGCCCGGTCTCCAGCAGGGACTTGAGGTTGGCCACGACGGCGGCCCAACCAGCGCTGGCCGAGTCGTATTCAGCTGTGTCCGCGAAGTTCTCGTGAGTGACAGTGAGCCGAACGATCTCGCCGTGCGCTTTGATGTCGAAGGAAACCTGGGACGGTCCGTTGGCCCGGTCCCCGCCGGGTGCGGAGAAGCTCATCACCAGCCGGGTGGGAGGCGCGCTCTCCAGAATCGTGCCGACCCCGTCAGCGACCCCTGAACCGTCGGTGCGTAGATGCTCCCATTTAGAGCCGACCTGCCAGTCCGAGATGTTGCTGTGTCCCCAGTACTGCGCGGTCACGTCGGCGTCGGTCAAGGCATTCCACACGATTTCTGGCGTGCTCTGGATATAGGTCACGTACACGAACGTCGGTCGGTCGCTCACGTGGTGCTCCTCTGCTCGTCGTTTGATGGTGCTCAGCGCCTGAAGTCTTGGGCGCTCGAACTTCTCGATCCACCGCTCCTGGATCTCTTGCAGCGGTACCGGGTTGAGGTAGTGCAACTTCTCCCGCCCCCGCCGGGTCGTGCTGACTAAATTGGCCGCCGCCAGGACGCTGAGGTGTTGGGTGGCCGACTGCCGCGCCATGTCGACGTGCTCGCACAGCTCGCCCAACGTCTGGCCGTCCTGCTCGTACAGCCGGTCCAGCAGGTGCCGCCGGGTCCGATCGGCAAGCGCCTTGAAGACCAGGTCCGCAGGTGGTTGCACCCGAACATTATGCAGGTATTTACCTGCATAATGTCAAGTCAGGGACCTGCCCCGAGCTGGCGAGGATGACGAGCTGCCGTGCCGAACGCCTCCGTAGTCCGTTCTGCGGACTTCATGCAGACCGATGGAGTCGACTAGTCGATCATGGCTGGTGGCTGGGGGAGGTCAACATCTCGTAAATCAGTGACTCGATGCGGTCGCGGATTTCGTCGCGGACCACTCGGACGACGACGATGCCCTGTCCGGCTGGGTCTGTCAGTTCCCAGTCTTCGTAGCGCTTGCCCGGGAAGATCGGGCAGGTGTCGCCGCATCCCATCGTGATGACCACGTCCGAGTCGCGGACCGCGTCCACGGTGAGGATCGTTGGTTGCTCGGCGGTGATGTCGATGCCGACTTCGCGCATCGCCTCGATGGCGACGGGGTTGATCTGGTCGGCCGGTTCGGAGCCAGCGGAGCGCACCTCGATCCGGTCGCCGGCCAATTGCCTGAGCCAGCCGGCCGCCATCTGGGAGCGCCCGGCGTTGTGGACGCAGACGAACAGCACGCTCGGTTTAGCGGTCATGAGGGGGTGGCCCTTCAGGTCTGGGCGACCGCGTCGGCCGCGATCGCAGACGGGTCTGGGTAGAGCGCGCGGATGAGGGCGTAGCCGAGCACACCGCCCAGTAGTTGCATGCCGACGAACAGCAGGACCGAAGCGGGGGCGATGCCGGCGAACGTGTTTGAGAACATCCGCGCGATCGTGACGGCGGGGTTAGCGAAGCTGGTGGAGCTGGTGAACCAGTAGGCGGCGAGGATGTATCCGCCGACGGCGTAGGCGACCCGATCGGCGCGCCCGGCACGGACGGTGCCGAAGATGACGACCAGCAGCCCGAGCGTGGCGACGATCTCACCGAGCCACAGCCCGCCGCCATTGCGGTGGTGAGTCGAGAAATTGATCGCGTCGAGGTTGAACATGACGTTCGCGACCATGGCACCCAGGACACCGCCCGCTATCTGTGCCGTGATCAGGGCGGCTGCGTCGCGGCTGGTCACAGCCCCGAGCGCCCTCTCGACCAAGGTGACGATCGGGTTGAAGGCTGCGGAGACTGGCTGCAGCGCGAGGATCATGGCGACGAGCGTGGCGCCGGTGATGATGCTGTTCTCCAGAAGCTCGAGCCCGACGTCGTGCGGTGAGAGCCGAACGGCGGCGATGCCCGAGCCGATGACTGCGGCGACGAGGAACGCCGTTCCAACGAATTCCGCGAGAGCCCGGCGGGCGAGGTGGATCACGTGGACGGGTTGCCGATCAGCGCGCCAAGACCGGCCAGCGCCTGCGAGCGAGCCTTGTAGTAGACCCACACGCCACGCTTGTCGCGCTCGAGCAGACCGGCCTCGTGCAGCACCTTCAGGTGGTGGCTGATCGTCGGCTGCGAGAGGTCGAAGGCGTCGTTGAGATCGCAGACGCATGCCTCGCCACCCTCGTGCGAGGCAACGAGCGACATCAACCGCAGCCGCACCGGATCGGCCAGGGCTTTGAGCAACGGCGCGACCTGCTCCGCTGCGGCCTGGGTCAGCGGCGCTCGTGAGAGCGGTGAACAGCAGGCGACGGTCTCGACCGGGCTGAGCAGTGTCAAGGACTTCGGCATTCATCTATATTGACAGATGTCGATGCGTCGTGGCAACCTGGCCCGTGTTGCAGACATAGATCCATGTCGAAGTCCTATTCGGAGGCAGAAGTGTCCAGAGTCCAGCTAGCCCTCAACGTCGACAACCTCGACGAGTCCATCGCGTTCTATTCGAAGCTGTTTGCCACCAGCCCAGCGAAGGTTCGCCCCGGTTACGCGAACTTCGCCGTCGCCGAGCCGCCACTCAAGCTCGTCCTGATCGAAAACACCGGCCAGGGCGGCTCGGTCAACCACCTCGGCGTAGAGGTCGCCGACACCGACACCGTGGACGCCGAGCAGACCCGCCTCGCCGAGGCCGGCTTCGCGTCGATCGACGAGCGCGGCACGACCTGCTGCTACGCCAAGCAGGACAAGTTCTGGGTCGAAGGCGCACCCAACGGCGAACGCTGGGAGATCTACACGGTGCTCGCCGACAGCGGGACCGCTGGAGGTCTGGCTGAGGGCAGCCCGTGCAGCTGCGGCACGGCTGACAGTGACTCGCAGACCGCCCCCGCAACGACTGGCTGCTGCTGAACGTGGTGCCGGTGGCCGTTACCCCGGTTTGCTTGCCTGGATGTTCGCCGAAGACAAGCCGCCGCCGGCGTTCGTCGTCAGCGTGACAATGGGCTCGACGAAGCCGGAGCGGCTGAGCAGCGTGCGGTACTCGGATGCGGTGAGGGTGCCGCTGGAGCAGCCCACCCGCTGTTCGGCCGCCCGGCGCTGCGCGGAGTCCAGTCCCTCTTCGGCGATGACGTCGCTGATGCCGAGGCGGCCACCAGGCTTCAGCACCCGAAATGTTTCGGCCAGCACACGGGGCTTGTCTGCGGACAGGTTGATGACGCAGTTGGAGATGACGACATCGACGTGGTCGCGGGACAGCGGGATGTCCTCGATGGTGCCGTGCAGGAACTGCACGTTGTCGGTGCCTGCCGCCTCCGCGTTTGCCCGTGCGAGTGTGATCATGTCGCGGCTGGCGTCCAAGCCATAAACGGAGCCGCCCGGTTCGACCCGCCGGGCTGCCAGCAGGACGTCCAGACCGCCGCCGGAGCCCAGATCGAGCACCACGTCTCCGGGTCGCAGTTCAGCCACGGCGAGCGGGTTTCCGCAGCCGAGGCTGGCGCGCAGCGCCGACTCGGGGACGTCGGCGGGATCGTAGGCCGCGGCACCGAAGCAGCCGTCCTCGAACCCGTTCGCCTCACCGTCCAGCGGCCGTTCGCCCTGGAGGGCTTGCCGGGCATAGCCGGAATAGCGGTCGATGACCTCGCCACGAACGGCTGCCAGGTCGGCGGGTAGGTCGTCGTTCATCGAACTCTCCAGTGGCTAGGGCCTCAACCGGGCGTTGGCTGCGCCGGGATCGGGCGGCCCATGACCACGTCGGCTGCCGACGGGAAGCAGCCCACGCAGACATCGTTGATCCGGTACAGACTCGACGTGCCTCGTCGCTCGATCAGGACGAACCCGACGTCAGCCAGAACCTTCAGATGCGCCGACACGGTGGACTGCCCGACATCGACAGCCGCGACGATCTCACCGACCGCCATCGGTGTGCCGGCCCGCGCCAGAAGAGACACGATCTGCACCCGGGTCCCGTCGGCGAGAGCCCTGAACCAGGACGCGTACTCGTCCGCGGCAGAGCGGTCCAGCGGTCGAGGATTCTCATTCATCGTTCATCGACGATAAACGATGCAGGGTCTTCTGGCAACCGTTGCGCTACC
>JBDTXT010000092.1:0-8527 GCA_040006035.1 Pseudonocardiales bacterium
CGGCAGAAGTGGAACCCGTGGTTCGAGCTGCTGTTCTGGGTGCCGCTGCCGCTGATCGGGATGCCGCCGTGGATGATCTTCACGTCGTTCTCGATCAACCTGATGTTCCAGTTCCTCGTGCACACCGAACGGATCGGCCGCCTTGCGGCGCCGATCGAGTACATCTTCAACACCCCGTCACATCACCGGGTGCACCATGCCAGCGATCTGGAATACCTCGATAAGAACTACGCCGGAATCCTGATCATCTGGGATCGGCTGTTCGGCACGTACGCCGAGGAGACGCATCGGCCGACCTACGGGCTGACCACGAACATCGACAGCTTCAACCCGTTCCGGCTGCAGTACTACGAGTACGCGGCCATCGCCCGCGACGTGCGCCGCAGCCAGAACTGGCGCGAACGGCTGGGTTACGTCTTCGCGCCGCCCGGCTGGCGGCCGACGCGGGAGGAATCCGCTCGCGAGCCGAGCGCAATCCTGCCTGCGATTACGCGATGAAGGCCAGGTTGTCGCGCCCACACCAGTCGAGCACGGCCGGCCACTCGCCGTAGCCCGCGTCACTGTTTAGGTGGCCGCCGTCAGGGACGATCGTGGTCGGCATCTTCAGCGGCAGCCCGTACGCCGCCGCGATGCCCTCGGGCGTGTACGGGTCGTTGTCACCGCCCACCAGCACGGTGCCACCCGAAGACCGACGCACGCCGGCGATGTCCAGTGGTGGCGGGAAGAACTCGGCGATCTCTGGGATCGTCGTCCTGGGTGACGGCGGCGACACCAGCGCCACGCGCGCCGGGCGGGGGCGCTCGACACCCGACGCGACGTGATGCAGCCAGAGCACCGCACCGAGGGAATGCGCGACGACGTCGAAGCCGTCGTCGGGCAGTCCCTCCAGCGTCTCGCGCAGTGTCGCGAGCCACCCGGCCAGGGTGGGATTGCCGGCCTCGGGCAGCTCGGGATAGCGGACCTCGCGCTCGGCTGCCCGAAGTTGCTCGGCCAGCCAGCTCTGCCAATGCTCAGGGCCGGAGCCCTGCCAGCCGTGCAGGATTACGGTCGGGACGGTACGGGTGGGGCGGCGTGGCATGCCTGGCAGCCTATGGGTTGCCGACCCGAGACCGAGACACGGAGGGGAGCCCAGATGATGAGTGACGCGACGTTCGAGGTGCGCCCGATCGGACGGGTCGAGTCACCGTTGCTAGATCGCGCCGCGGCCCCCAAGCAGGGCGACGAGGGAGCTCCCGAAACGACGATCGTGTTCGACGACGGCGTGCGCGGCGGCCTGCGCGGCATCGACGTCGGTGCGCAACTGCTCGTGCTGACCTGGTTGGACCAAGGCGATCGCACCGTGTTGGCGGTCCACCCCCGCGGTGACACGAGTCGTCCCGAAGTCGGCGTGTTCAGCACCCGCTCGCCGGACCGGCCCAACCCGATCGGCCTGCACCGGGTGACGGTGCTGGCTGTCGATGGCCTGCGGTTGCGGGTCAGCGACCTGGAGGCCGTCAACGGCACCCCGGTGCTTGACGTGAAGCCGGTCCTAGGGCAGATCGGCGACAGGTGAGCCGGCCGGCAGCGCAGCAGCCGAGGCGCCCGAGACTCACCGGATGAGCCCGATCAGGATCAGCCCCTGGGCCAGGTGGTAGGTGACGGCCACGATGACCGGGCCGCGCAGCAGGGGCTGGACGAACCGCCCCCATGCCAGCGTCAGGTCGGAGGCGAGGAACAGCAGCGTGCCGAGCGCGGTGGCGACGGCGGCGGTGCCGAACCCCAGGATCACCATCGCGCTGAGCACCGTCGCATAAGCGCTGACGGCAAGCGCCAACGATGCGCCGCCCTCTTCCCGAACGCCACGCAGGATTCGCGGCAGGGCCAGCACCGCTGCACCCATCACGACCAACGCACCGGCCAGCAGTTGGATCGGGTGCAGGCCGTACCGGACGAACGCGATCACGTAGGCGACGTGCGCGAGCAGGAAACTGGCCAGCCCGATCAGAAACGGGACATCAGCCTCGACCGCCTCGACCGGCCGGTTCTCGTCGGTGAACAGCAGGGCGACGTCGCCGAGCAGGCCTGACCCCAGTGCGGCGAGCACCCACGGCTTGACGTCGCCGAGATCGGCGGACGCGGCTGCCACGGCCAACAGGGCGAGCACCAGGGGCTTGGCGGCGTATTCGAGCCCACGCCATCGGCGGCTGACCGCGAACCAGTCGACGATCGCGACGAGACCCGCCGCGATCAGGAACGCGACCGTCATCAGAGGATGGCGCCGGGGTTGAGGATTCCATCCGGGTCGAGGGCGTCTTTGATGCGCCGCGTAAGTGCCATGACCTCCGGGCCGAGGTAGGCCGGCAGCCAGTCCTTCTTCAGCCGGCCGACGCCGTGCTCACCGGTGATCGTCCCGCCAAGCTTGAGGGCAAGATCCATCACGGCGCCGAAGGCTTCGTACGCTCGGGCGGTGGAGTCCGGGTCGGCGGCGTCGAAGACGATCAACGGGTGGGTGTTGCCGTCGCCGGCATGCGCGACCACCGCGATCGTGATCTGGAACCTGGCGGCGATCTCGCCCACACCGCGAACCAGCACCGGCAGGTTGGGCAGGGCGACACCGACGTCCTCGAGCAGCAGGCTGCCGAGCCGTTCGAGAGCGGGAAACGCGGCACGGCGTGCGGCGACGAACGAGTCACCCTCGGCCGGGTCGTCGGTGCACAGCAGCTCGGTTGAGCCGTTGGCCGCACACGCCTCTTCCATCAGGGCGATCTCCTGCGCCGCGGCGGCGCCGGGGGAGTCGGACCGTGCGACCAACAAGGCCTCGGCGGTGCGGTCGAGCCCCATCTTCAGGAAGTCCTCGACCGCGTTGATCGACGTGCGATCCATCAACTCCAGCATCGACGGTCGCAGCTGCGACGTGATCGCGAGGACGGCATCGGCGGCCGCCTCGATCGAGGCGAACGTCGCCACCAACGTCGAGGCCGGTGACTGGGCCGGCACGAGCCGCAGAGTCAGCTCGGTGATGATGCCCAGCGTGCCCTCGGAGCCGACGAACAGCTTGGTGAGCGAGAGGCCTGCAACATCCTTCAATCGCGCGCCGCCCAGTCGCACGGCAGTGCCGTCGGCCAGCACCACCTGCATGCCGAGCACATAGTCCGTGGTGACGCCGTACTTGACACAACACAGCCCGCCGGAGTTCGTGGCCGCGTTGCCGCCGATGGAGCAGATCTCGAACGAGGACGGGTCCGGGGGATACCAGAGCCCGTGCTCGGCCACGGCCTGCTTCACCTCTGCGTTGAGCAGCCCCGGCTGGGTGATCGCGACGCGGGACACCGGGTCGACAGTGATCTCACGCATGCGCTCCAGCGAGAGCACGATTCCGCCGTCGACCGCGGTCGCGCCGCCGGAGAGCCCTGATCCGGCGCCGCGCGGCACGACCGGTACATGATGCTCGCTCGCCCAGCGCATCGTCGTCTGGACGTCCTCGGTGCACGTGGCGCGGACGACGGCGACCGGCCAGCCGGCATTCGGATCTCGGGCCCAATCCTGGCGGTAGGACTGCATCACGTCCCGGTCGGTCACCACCGCGCCGTCTGGCAGGGCGGCGCTGAGCGCGGCCACATCGAGAGTCATAGGACTGATTGTGCCCGGATCAGGCCAGTGCTAGGAACTGCGCAGCGCGACCCGCACGAAGACGCTGCGAATGTCCTGGGCATTGCGCACGACGTAGGTCTTGCCACCGGTCGCCGCGGAGATCTGGCGCAGGGCGCTCACGTCGGCATCCGCGCCCAGTGCGATGGTGTTGATGTTCACCGGCCGCTTCGGGTCGAACTCCTGCTTCAGCGTCGCGATCAGCGCGGGCAGGCTGCTGTCGTCGGGGTCGGTGTTCGCGCCGTCGGTCATCAGGATGACTGAGTTGACCTTTCCCGCCTTGTAATGGCTGGTGACCTGCTTGAACGCGGCTTTCGCGGTCTCGTACAGCGCGGTGTCGCCGACCGCGCGGCTGGGCATGCTGCGGGCCGCCTGCAGCAGTGCGCCGCGGTTGGCGCTGACCGGACCGATCGGCACCAGCTGCGTCCAGTCTTTCGCCGGGGCCGGCTTCAGGGAGAAGACCCACAGCCCGGCCGACCACGCATCGGGCATCAGCGTTACCGCGGCCGCAGCGGCATCGGATGCCACCTGAACCTTGCTCTGCCCGTTGCCGGAGTTGTCCTTCATCGAACCCGATACGTCGATTACCGCCAGGAATTGGTTCGGTGCGCCAACGGCCACCCAACTGCGCAGGATGCCCGTGACCGAGGACGGGGTCGTCCGGGCGATGAGCTTGACCGCCTTGCTGCCGGGGGCGGACGCGTCGGAGCCGTTGTGGAACGGTGCGGCGGTGCCATCACGCAGATTTATCGCATTGAGCGCCTGGACCGCGCCGGGCTGGGCCAACTGCCGCTGAAATGCCTGCAGGGCGTGGTCGTACACCCCCGTGTGCGAGCGCGTGATCGAGACGAACGGGAAGTCGAGGGCCGCTGTGGATCCCGCGGGGTAGACGGCTGTGGTCCGTGCCGTGCTCTGCGCCGCGTTGATCACCTGTTGCTCGGTGGCGACGAAGGACGGGGCGGTCGTCGGAAAATCCTTGACCGCCGAGAAACCGGCTGCAGAGTTCGGCACCACGCGTTCGGCCATCTGCAGGAAGGCACCGCCCAATGTGTCGGCGGCCGCGGCTGAGCTGCCGAGCTGGGCACGCAAGCTCAGCAGGGTCAGTGTGCCCTCGGTTGTGTCGGTGGGGGAGGGCACGGCAACCGGCGTCGTGCTGGTGAGTGCGCCGGACCAACCCTTCCGCGCTGCCGCCGTGACGGCTTTGAGCCGAGCCGGCGAGGCGGCCACGACGATGGGCGAGCTTGCCACCGACGTACCGACTGAGATGTAGCGCGCGAGTTGCGGGCTGTCGGTGACCAGGCGCGAACTCCACACCGACGAGTCGGGGATCCACACCACCGCGGTGCCGAGGCCCGGCATGTCTTGTTCGGCCTTGCGCGAGTCCTCCGCGGTCACGGCCACGCGCACACAGACGCCGTCGACACTCGCGTTGCCCGCTTGCCATTTGTTAGCGATGGTCGTGATCGCCGGCGCAATGCCCGGCGCGGCGACGACCGCCACCTTCATGTCGCCTGAGCACCCCTTCGCGCCGTTGGCGCCGGCGTTGACGTTGTCCGATCCTTTGGGCCAGGTGACGACGACGACTATGCCGGCCGCCACGGCAGCCACGAGGATTCCCCCAAAGATGATCCGACGCCGCCGACGCCGCGGCTGATGCGACCCGTCGTGGATGGAACTGTTGTGTCCCCCAGAGACTGGGGGCGGCGAGGCTGCATGGCGGGCGCCTACGGCGGCGGCGGGGAGCTTCGCCCGAGGCGAGTGAGGATCTCGGGGTGCCGCGCTGTGTCGTCCGGCCATCGGTCCCCCAACCTTCCCAAGGCAGTCGCGTAAAAGGCCGCCCAGGCCGCGGTCGTGGATTGACCGGAGACTGCACCTACTGTTCGTGGAACCATCCTAGTCAAGTAATGCCCGATATGGGCAGTCGAGGCCCGCTGTCCAGCGGCAGCTCGCCCGCGGCCGGCGGCGCGGGTGCGAAATCCGGCTGCGGAGGACTCGGTTATGGCGCAGACTCATCGGCCATGGGCTACGTGGACGTCGCCGGGGTCAGTCATGCCCTGCCCGACGGGCGGCCGCTTCTCGAGAACGTCAACTTCCGGATCGGCGAAGGCAGCAAAGCGGCCCTGGTGGGGGCGAATGGCGCGGGTAAGACCACGTTGCTGCGCCTGATCGCCGGTGATCTCACCCTGCAGAACGGCGCGGTGGGGCGCTCCGGCGGCCTCGGGGTGATGCGCCAGTTCATCGGCTCGGTACGCGACGCGACGACCGTGCAGGAATTCCTCGTCGGGCTGGCCGAGCCGCAGGTGAAGGACGCCTGGGACGAACTGGAGGCCGCTGAGCTGGTGTTGATGGAGCGAGACGACGAGCGGACTCAGCTCGACTACGCCCACGCACTCACGCACTGGGGCGACGTAGGCGGCTACGAGGTCGAGGTGCTGTGGGACACCGTGACGGTGGCGGCGCTCGGCTTGCCGTTCGAGGCGTGCAAGTACCGCGAGCTGATGACGCTCTCGGGTGGCGAGCAGAAACGGCTCGCCCTCGAACTGCTGCTGCGCGGCCCGGACGAGGTGTTGCTGCTCGATGAACCCGACAACTACCTCGACGTTCCGGGCAAACGGTGGCTCGAGGCCCGGCTGCGCGAGACGCCGAAGACGGTGTTGTTCGTCAGCCACGACCGTGAGCTGCTGGCCATCGTCGCCGACCGGATCGTGACCGTCGAGGGGAGCACGGCGTGGGTGCACGGCGGCGGGTTCGCGTCCTATCACGAGGCCCGGACGGCCAAGCACGACCGGATGGCCGAGCTGCGCCGGCGCTGGGACGAGGAGCACGCCCGGCTCAAGGAGTTGGTGCGCACGTTGCAGATCCAGGCCAAGATTAGCGAGGTCATCGCGCAGAAGTACCGGGTGCAGGCGCGCCGCCTGGAGCGCTTCGAGGAGGTCGGCCCACCGCCGGACAAGCCGGCGGATGAGAAGATGGCAATGCGGCTGCGCGGCGGTCGGACCGGCGTCCGCGCGGTCATCTGCGAAGGGCTCGAACTCGACGGACTGATGCGCCCCTTCGACGCCGAGATCTACTACGGCGAGCGAGTAGGGGTGCTGGGCGCTAACGGCGCGGGCAAGTCGCATTTCCTGCGGTTGCTCGGCGGCGAGCCGGTGGCGTACGGGGGCGGCTGGCGGCTGGGTGCCCGGGTCGTCCCGGGCCTGTTCGCGCAAACCCACGCCCACCCCGAATGGCACGATCGCACGCTCGTCGACCTGCTCTGGGCGGGTGGCGAGGGGCGGCCCGGTATCGATCGCGGGCGGGCCATGTCGGCGCTGCGCCGATACGGACTGCAGGACCAGGGTGATCAGACGTTCAGCTCGCTGTCCGGGGGCCAGCAGGCCCGGCTGCAGATCCTGCTGCTGGAACTCTGTGGCGCCACCCTGCTGCTGCTCGACGAGCCGACGGACAACCTCGACGTGCTCAGCGCCGAGGCGTTGGAGGAGGCGCTGGAGGCCTTCGACGGCACCGTTCTGGCGGCGACCCACGACCGCTGGTTCGCCCGCTCGTTCGACCGCTTCCTGGTGTTCGGCGCCGACGGTGGGGTGTACGAGTCCACCGAGCCGGTGTTCGACGAGGCCCGCGTACTACGTCCCCGTTGACCCAGGCGCTAGGCAGGGACCGCGAAGGCGACGATGTTGTAGAGGTAGTTGCCGGTGTGCGCGTCGAACGGGCCGCCACAGGTGACGATCGCGAGGCGCCCGACACTCTTCTGGTCGAAGATCTGCTTATAGGGCAGCGCCGTCTTGTGATAGGTGCGTACGCCGGTGATGACGAACTTCACCCTGGTTTTCTTGCCGTTGTGCAGACCGGTGACGTAGACCATGTCGCCCGGGTTCAGCGACCCGATGCGCGACAGCACGCCGTCGACGCCGCTGTAGTTGACATGCCCGTCGAGGATCGCGGTCCCCTTCTTGGCGCCGGGCTTCGCGCCGCCGTTCCACCAGCCGACGATCTTGGGGTCGAGCGGAACCTCGAGCGAACCGCTGGGCAGCGTGCGCACGCTCACGATTGGCGCCTTGGCATGCAGCCGAGGGATCTCGATCCCGCTGGGGGAGACGAAGGCGGCCAATGAACCGGCCACGGTCGGAACCTGGCCGACGTTGCGGGGTGGCGCCGTGGAGTGGTGACCACCGCCCCAGTCGGGTGAAACCACCCAGGTGAGGGCAGATCCGGCCAGCGCGATGATCGCGGTGAGCACGCACAGGAAGGGCAGCCGTCCGGATCGCCGCGAGGGTCGCGCAGGCGTCGACGCCTTCTCACTCATGGTGGTCGTCCTTCATCCAGCCGAAGTGGCTTGTGCCTAAACTAACGAATCCGCCTCGGTTCTGATTCGGTGCCCCCACGCGATCTAAGCGGATTTGGCCCGGATGTGGGCGCCCGGTAAGGTTGCCCCTTGGTGCGCAGGAAGTCTGCGCGCGCAGGCCATGCCCCGGGGTCACTTGACCGCGGGGGCGCCGTTTCGCGGCGTGAAGACCGATCAGGAAGTAGACACGGTGACCAACCGCGGTACCTACACCCCCAAGCCTGGCGAGATTGAACGCCACTGGCATGTCCTCGACGCAAACGACGTCGTTCTCGGCCGGTTGGCCAGCCAGGCAGCCAAGCTGCTGCGCGGCAAGCACAAGCCCGAGTTCGCACTGCACGTCGACACCGGTGACTTCGTCGTCATCATCAACGCCGAGAAGGTCGCCGTATCCGGCGCCAAGCGCGACGAGTTCCGTTACCGCCACTCCGGTTACCCGGGTGGTCTGTCCAAGCGCACCGTCGGTGAGCTGCTCGAGACCAAGCCCGCTCGCGTCGTCGAGTTGGCCGTCAAGGGCATGCTGCCCAAGACGACGCTGGGCCGGGCCCAGCTCAAGAA
>JBDTXT010000093.1:0-8365 GCA_040006035.1 Pseudonocardiales bacterium
GGTGAGGGTGCCGCCCTTTTTCACCTTGCCGGAGTTGCAGTCGTTGGCCGACTTCGCGCAACTGGCGAACATCCCGGTGCCCTTGGTGCCCGAGGTGTCGACGTTGTTGCCGCCGCCGCCCTTCTCGCCTTTACTGCTGCTGCAGCCGGTCAGCGCCAGCGCAAGCACTGCTACGCCGGCAAGGAGTGCTTTGCTCTTGTGGAGTTTCACGGGGGTTGCATCCTCCTGGTCTGGGTCAGTCGGACGCGCCTCGGGGTGTTCGGCCCGCCCACTCACACCGTGTACGTCCGCAACTGGCTGCGACAAGGCGCTTCGAAGATCCCCGAAATTTCGGTCTGGTGACGAGACGATGTAGATGCGATCACAGGCGGGCCGGTCAACGCCGAGTGCCTTTAGCGTCGGTACAGCGGATCGAACTCCCGGCCGCGGCACCGAGAATTAGGCCCGTACCGACCGACGAGCAGCGGATCGGAAGTCGACATGATCGCACCGGTGGAGAACAATCCGCCTGGCGTTCATGCCTGCGCTCAAGCCAACCGCGGCAGGGCACAGACCGTTGATTCGCTCGCCCTCGTTCTCGGCCCGCTTCGAGCGCAAACCCTGCGGGCTACCGGGCGCCCGATCACCGCAGGCCGACTCGCTACGAGGCTGCAGTGTGCGCCGAACACGGTGACCTACCATTGCACGCAGTTGGAATCCGCCGGGCTCATCGTCCGGGAACGGCGCGGCCCTTCGGTGTGGATCAGCCGCACTGGCCGCGGCCAGGAATTGATCGACGTAATGGCGGGCAACATCGACGCTGATCCCGAGCCATCCACCGGTCGCGTTGCCCGGGAGTGACTCCCCCGTGACTGCTCAGGCCAGCACGCTGATGTCGTCCACCCAGAAGCTCGTCAGGGTGAACGGAACAAGACACGCGCATTGAGTAGCCCTGCTCATGTCGGTTGTTCGTATAGCCGGGCTAGTCGTACCCGCTGCTATTGTGATGCTTTGCCCGAGTTGACCTTGGAGGTTGTGGTGACCGCAAGTTCGCCCGCGGTGGGTAACCTGACGGCCGGATTCGACAACATCCAGGCACGTGGCGACGCCGCGAACGGCCTCGTCCGCGTCGAGGTCAGTGGAGCAGGTGAGGTCACTGACCTGGTCATCGAACCCAAGGCGATGCGGCTACCGAGCAGTGATTTGTCGGCAGCCCTGAGAAGTGCGGTTAACGAGGCCCTGGCCGCGGCACGGGACCAGGTCGCCGACGTCGCCAAGGCCGTACCGGCACCGCCGGACATGGCCCGCCTGACGCGAATGGTCGAGGACCTCGGCCAACTTGCGCAGCGGCGCATGGACGAGTTCTCGACCGCGGCCAGTGAACTCTCCGCTCGACTCGATCGGGCCTGATTCGCATGACTGGCATCGCGATCAACCCGGACACGCTCGCCCAGGCGGCGCAGAACGTCGACGGCGCCGCACAGACCCTAAGCACGCAACTGACCGCGCTCCAGACGACCGTGACTACCGACAGCCCATGGGGCAGCGACGAACAGGGGACGATCTTCGGCTCGCTCTACGGTGCGCTGCTCGGTCATGGCCTCGAGGCGATGGGATCGCATTACGAGAAGCTGGGCGGCGCGGCGAACGGGTTGGCGGGGTGGGCGCAGCAGATGGCCGACACCGAGCAAGGCGTCACGCAGACCGTCGAGTCCGCCGGCCAAGGCATCGGAGCCTGACGCGTGGGACTCGAGCTACCCAGCGAACTCACCGAACCGCTCAGTTGGATCGGATTGATCTGGCCCGAAGCGGATGAGGAGAAGCTCTTCGAGGCCGGGCAAGCGTGGTTCTCCTTCGGCCAGACGCTGAGGCCGATCATCGAGAATGCCGACGCCGGCGTGAAGCCGGTCTGGTCCGCGGCCAAGTCAGGCGACGACGCCGCCGTGAACGCCTTCGAGCATTGGTGGAACGACAAGGACGGGCCGACCGTCCGGCTCGCCGACGACGCCCTTGCGGCGGAGATCATCGGCGGTGCGCTGGTGGTGTTCGCCGGCATCACGCTCGCCTTGAAGATCGCGTTCATCGCGCAGTTGATCGCGCTGGCCATCGAGGTGGCGCAGGCCATCGCCACTGCGTTCGCCACCTTCGGCGCCACCACAGCCGAGATCCCCGGCTGGATCGCGCTGACGCGCGGTGTCTGCCGGACTCTGATCAAGCAGGTCGTCACTCATGTCCAGACGATCATCAGGGACCTGCTGCAGAAGGCACGAAATCTCTTCAAGAAGATCGGATCGAGGGAAGCGCACAGGCTCGAGCACGAAGCCTTCAAGCTCAAGAACCTCGAGCGCGACTACGTTGGCGAGAACGACCCGCTGCACGGCAATTTCCCGTTCGGCCCAAACAAGGTCGTGCACTACTTCGACGACGCAGAACGGGCCGAGGCCCGGCTGTTCGTCAAGGACGGCAAACTGTTTGACGCCACAGGCAGACCCTTCGACACGGCGGCAGGCGTGTCTGTCCATTCCCCTGGCCAAGGGCGGGCCATCTTCGTCATGGACAAGGACGGCAACATCTTCGCCTCGAACTACCAGGAGATCGGCAAGATGCACCACTCGAGCCTCCTCGGGGGCCAACCGGTCGCGGGAGCCGGTGAACTCGCCGTCGAGAACGGCACCCTCAAGGTGATCACCAACAACAGCGGGCATTACCGGCCCCCGACGGAGTACACCGAGCAGGTGTTGCGCTGGCTCGAGCAGCAGGGCGTCGACATTTCCGGCGTCGTCAGAGGAGGGTTCTGAGGCCGTGCTCGACGTAGACACACGAGGACTGGTCAACCAGCTGACCTATGGCGTGAACCTCGATGAGCCGGTCACCGAGGCCGACGCGCAGCGGGTGGCCGGGCACGTGGTGGGTCAGCGGGTGTACTCCTCACCGATCTCGTCGTACTACCGCGCAGCCGAGGCGGCCCTGCAGGATTCCGAAGCCCTCGCCAGCAATCCCGACGCCGATCGGCGGGCACACGACTTCCTGCGTCGCCTCCTGCGCGCATTGGATGAGCGCCGCCCCTGGGCCGAACTACCCTACGAAGAGGTGGGGCCGGCGGCCTGGAGCAAGCTCATGGCCGCCCCGGTAATTGGAAGCCTTGACCTGCTCCCCACCGACGTACGGGATCGGGTCAGCCGGAGCTTCACTCGTCTGGATGACAGCCGGCGGGGCTTGATCCTTCGCTTGCAAACCGGACAGACGGTCGGCTTCCTCGCCTCGACGTCCCCTGGGCCGGGCGTTGAAGTACGATCCGCCGACGATTCAGAGCAGACGCGCGCCGACCTGCACGAACTCACCGGACTCGACGTCATCCCCGGCTGAGCGCGCGTTGTCAGAGGCAAGCGCCATGCTGCCGCCATGCCGACTGTGTATGAACTGCGCCAGTACACGCTGCGCCCAGGCACCCGCGACGCGTTCATTGCCCACTTCGACGAGCACTTCGTCGAGTCCCAGGAAGCGGCCGGTATCTCCGTCGTCGGCCAGTTCCGCGACCTTGACCGACCCGACATGTTCGTGTGGATTCGCGGATTCGCCGATATGGCCACCCGTCGTGACGGCCTCGAACAGTTCTATACCGGTCCCGCGTGGCGAGCGCATGGCCAGCACGCCAACTCGATGTTGCTCGACTCCGACAACGTGCTGCTGCTCAAGCCGGCCCGACCCGGTTCGGACTGGGACGCCGCGCCCTGCCCACGGGCGGTCGTCGGCAGCAAGGCAGAGTCCGCCACCGTTTTCGAAGTGAGCGTCCACCCGCTGACCGCACACCAGGGAGGCCACTTCGACGAGCTCTACACCGAGCAGTTCGAACCGCTGCTCATCGCGGGCAGCGAGATCACGCCGATCGCGACGCTGCGCACCGAGACCGCGGCCAACACGTTCCCGCGGCTGCCTGTTCGCGAGAAGGAACACGTGTTCGTCACCATGTCCCGATTCGCTGACGAGGCGACCTACGACACGCATGTCGGGGTGCGAACGACTCAGCCGTCGTCGACGCAGCTGACGGGCCGAGTGCACCTGCTCACCGCCGAAGCACCGCAGATCCTGCGGCTCGCACCCACCCCACGCTCGACCTTGAGCTGACCGATCCCGGAGATGTCATGACCAGTACCGACCTCACCAGCACGTCCACCGATGGCAGCGCCGACTTCGACTTCATCTTCGGCACCTGGCAGGTGCGCAACCACAAACTGCGCGACGCCACCGATCCCGAGTGCACCGAGTGGCTCGAGTTCGACACCACGGCTCACGCCGAGCCAATTCTCGGCGGGCTCGGCAATGTCGACCGCGTCTGGGCCAAGGCCGCCGGTGACGCCGCGGCCTGGGAGGGTTTCACGCTGCGACAGTTCGATCCCGTCGCGCAGGTGTGGCGGATCTGGTGGACCTCGACCAAGGCGGTCGGCTTCCTCGACCCTCCTCTTGAAGGTCGCTTCGTCGACGGTGCAGGCGAGTTCAGTTGCGACGACGTGATCGCCGGCCGCGCGGTCAAGGTCCGCTTCGACTGGACCCAGCCAACGCCACAGACCGCCCGCTGGGCGCAGAGCTTTTCCTGGCACGGTGGAGCCAACTGGCAGCTGAACTGGGTCATGGACTTTGCCCGCCCCGCCGGGGCCATATTCGCTCCCAGTCTCTGGTCCTAAATAACAACCTTCAAGGATAATTTTGGGATCACGAGGTATGCTGGCGCCATGGCCAGCAGGCGGTTGTACTACGACGGGTGCGCGGCGGCCCACGCCCTCGACCTCGTCGGCGAGCGGTGGGCCCTGCTCGTCGTCCGTGAACTGATGCTCGGACCCAAACGTTTCACCGATCTGCGCGACGGCCTGTCCCAGGCCAGTCCCAACGTCCTCGCTCAGCGGCTGCGTGATCTCGAGCAGGCCGGTGTCCTCCGGCGGCGCAAGCTGCCCCCGCCGGCGGCCTCCGCTGTGTATGAACTGACCGAGTGGGGCCTGGAACTCGAGCCCGTCCTGCAGACCCTGGGCCGCTGGGCGGCCCGCTCGCCACACCTGCCCGAAGGCGCTGATATCGGGTTGGATTCCTTCGTGCTCGCGCTGCGCACGATGTTCAATTCGGAGTTGGCCGCCGGCTTGCGTGCCAGCTTCGAACTACGCCTCGGGATACACACCTTCCGGGTGCATATCGCCGACGGCGAATTCGACATCGAGCGGGGTGCCGCAGAGCACCCGGACGCGGTAATCGTGGGCGATGTCGAGGCCCTGGCCGGGGTGGTTTTCGGCGGTCAACCCCTGGCCGATGCCACCCGCGGCGCCCAGCTCGAGGTGACGGGCGACACCGACGCGGTCGCCCGCTTCGTCACCCTGTTCCCGTTGCCTGAGCGAGTGCCGGCCTGAGCTCAGCGGCGCACGACGCGCAGCAGGCTGTAGGGCAACAGCACCACCACGGCCACCGGTAATACCCACCAGACCGCAATCGACGTCTTGACGGACAGCACGTAGGTCAGCGCCAGGGCCAGCACGACCCCGACCGCGACCCGCCAATCGTCACCGATGACGAAGTCGTACCAGAACGCGCCGAAGGCGCGCAGTCGGGCGATCATCCGCCCACCCCGGCGGGTGTGACCGCGGGCGCCGCCGCAGTCGGTGACACCATCCGGCGCAGCAGCGCGACCAGCGCTAACGCGAACACCGCGACAGCTAGAGCGACCACGATCAAGGCCGCGTCGGCACCGGGCCACTTCGCGCCCGCGCCCTCAGCACCCCAGAAGATCCCGAACGCGGTGAGCATGATGCCGACCACGAACTTCATGCTGTTCTCAGGGACGCGGGACAGCGGTGCCCGCACGGCGATACCCAGGACGGTCACCGCGACAACCGCGCATCCGGCCGCGAGTGCGGCTAGGGGGACGTCGTGAGCATTGCTGCCGAACGTGACCACGATGAAGGCCACCTCTAGTCCTTCGAGCACAACGCCCTTGAACGACAAGGTGAACGCGTACCAGTCGGCCACGCCACCGCGATGCTCCGTCCCGGCCGCCTGGGCGGCGGCAAGTTCTTCGCGGAAGATCGCGGCCTCGTCGTGCAGCGCCTTGTGGCCGCTCGCGCGCAGGATCGCCTTGCGCAGCCATTGCAGTCCGAAGATCAGCAAGAGGCCGCCGACCAGCACTCGCAATGTCTGCAGCGGCACCGCGGTCAGCGCCGGCCCCAACGCGGCGACGATGACCGCGAGCAGAGCGAGGCCCGCCGCCATGCCGGCGAGAGCTGAGCGCCACTGCCGGTGCGCGGTGCCGGCGGCCAGGATGATCGTCAGCGCCTCGACCGCCTCGACGACGCACGCCAGGAAGGTGGCGACGAACAGGGCCCAGCCATTCATGACAACTAGCCTAGGCGGTTGACACCGCCGCTGCCGGACCGCATAGTCAACTATGCGTAACTCGGAGTAACGGATATATCCAAGACGGGCGGTCGCGGCAAATGCGGGTCCTTTCCACCGACGGCGTATCACTGGCCGTGTACGAACACGGCGATCCGCACCAGCCGACAGTCGTCGCGGTGCACGGCTACCCCGATGACCACCGGGTGTGGGACGGCATCGTGGCGCTCCTGGTGCCGCACTATCGCGTGATCACCTACGACGTGCGCGGCAGCGGCGAGTCCGACCCCCCCACCGACCGCAACGCCTATCGCATGGATCAGCTCGTTGCTGATCTTGGTGCCGTGTTGAATGCGGTCAGCCCGGACCGGCCGGTACACCTGCTCGCCCACGACTGGGGCGCGATCCAGAGCTGGCCGGCGGTCTGCAACCCGCGTTTCGCCGATCGCATCTCGTCCTTCACCTCGATCTCCGGGCCCTCGCTCGACCACGCCGGCGCCTGGCTGCGTGGGGCGCGTCACCATCGCGGCGCAAGTGCCCGGCAGTTGCTCGCCTCGAGCTACATCGCGATGTTCCAGATCCCTGGCCTGGCCGAGCGCCTTCTGCGCAGCGACGGCGACGACTGGGTCACCGCTGCACTCGGCCGGATCGGCCGCAGCGCCCGTGCGTCCGGCGACATCCCGCGACGCACTAAGGCCAACAAGATCAACGGTCTGAACCTGTACCGGGCGAACATGCTGCGCCATGTCAGCCGACCAGGACCCCAGCGCACCGACATTCCGGTGCAGGTGCTCGCGCCGGTCCGGGACCCGTTCGCCACCCCGGCCCTGCAGACCGAGGCACCCCGGCCGTTCACGTCCAACCTGCGCACCCGCCGGATCGCCGGCGGCCATTGGGTGGTCAGTCACCGCCCCGACGTCGTCGCCCGGCTCACCATCGAGTTCATCGAGTTGATCGAGGGCGGGATCCGAACCCCGGCGCTCACCCGGGCCGACAAGTCGCGCACCGGCACCTTCGCCGGCAAGCTCGTGGTGGTCACCGGAGGCGGTCGCGGCATCGGCCGGGCTACCGCGATGGAGTTCGCGCGTCAGGGCGCGGACGTGCTCGTCGCCGACATTGACGACACCGCAGCGAAGGAGACGGTGACGCTGGTGCAGGCGCTCGGCGCCGACGCGGCCGAATACCATCTCGATGTCTCCGACGCGCACGCCTGGGAGCGCTTCGCCGCGCAGGTCCGCCAGGAGCACGGCGTCGCTGACGTAATCGTGAACAACGCCGGGATCGGCATGGGTGGTCCGTTCCTGGGCACGTCCACCGCGGACTGGGAGAAGGTCATCGGCGTCAACCTGTGGGGGGTCATCCACGGTTCGCGGCTGTTCGCCGAACAGATGGTGCAGCGCGGCGAGGGCGGCCACATCGTCAATATCGCCTCGGCGGCGGCCTACTCTCCGTCGCGGATCTACCCCGCTTACGCGACCACCAAGGCTGCCGTGCTCATGCTCACCGAGTGCCTACGCGCTGAGCTCGCGCGCGAGAACATCGGCGTGACTGCGATCTGCCCTGGGTTCATCGACACCGACATCTCACGCACGACCGTGCACGTCGGCGTCGACGAGGCGACCCAACAGTCCCTGCGCGAGCACGCAGTGGCCTCCTACGGGCGCCGGAACTACCCGCCGGAGCGGGTGGCCAGACACGCGGTGCGCGCCGCGTCTCGCAACAAACCGGTGGCCGCGATCACCGTGGAGTCCAAGGTCCTGCGCGCCCTGACGCGGTACGCCCCGCCATTGGCCCGCCAGATCGCGAAGGTCGACCTGAACAAGCTGTGAGCGCTGCGGGCCTCAGGCCACGCCGACGGCCTGTTCCAGTGCGCCCAGTTCGTCGTCGAGATAGCCCAGCAGCCGCTGCAGGTGCGGAACCGAGCGGCGGCAGCCGGTCAGCCCGAACGCGATCTCGTCGGAGTAGCTGGTGCAGGTGATGTTCAGCGCCTGACCGTCGAGCGGGATGGACAGCG
>JBDTXT010000094.1:0-8335 GCA_040006035.1 Pseudonocardiales bacterium
TCACGGGGCACTAGGTGGCGCTGACCGGACGGTTCGTCGCGCTGGCCGCGCTGGGGCTGCTGATTGCGGCCTGGTCGTCCGTGGCGCTCGGCGTCTTCGCATCGGTGCTGGTCGTGTTGATGATCGCCGACCTGATGCTGGCCGCGCGCATCGCCGACCTGCAGCTGAGCAGGGATTCGAGCCCGGCCGTCCGGCTGGGTGAGACCGGCGAATCGGTGCTGCGGGTCCTCAACGCCGGGCGCCGTCCGCTACGAGCGGTCATCCGTGACGCGTGGGTACCGTCGGCCGGCGTCACTCCCCGGGTCCAGTCGCTCGACGTGGGTTGCAGCGAGCGGCGCAGTGTCGTCAGCTACCTGCGGCCCACCCGGCGTGGGCACCGCGAGACGGCGCAGGTGACGATCCGCTCGCATGGTCCGCTCGGTGTGCTGGCCCGGCAGCGGCGCGTGCGGGTACCTGGCAGCGTGAAGGTGCTGCCCTCATTCGGCTCGCGGCGCTTCCTGCCCGAGAAGCTGTCGCGGCTGCGCCAGATCGACGGTGCGGTGCTGATGCGCCAGCGCGGCCAGGGCAGTGAGTTCGACTCCCTGCGTACCTATGTCCTGGGCGATGACGTGCGGGCCATCGACTGGCGGGCGACGGCCCGCTCCCGTGACGTGGTCGTGCGGACCTGGCGACCGGAGCGCGACCGGCACATCGTGCTGGCCGTCGACACCGGCCGTACCTCCGCCGCGCGGCTCGGCGACGAACCGCGCCTGGACGCCGCGCTGGACGCCTGCCTGCTGCTCGGCGCCGTCGCGTCCCGGGCCGGCGACCGGGTTGCGCTCGTCGCCGCCGACACCACCGTGCGCGCCCGGCTGGGGCCGACCGGCGGCCGCGACGTACTGCCCAAACTCGTCTCGGCGCTGACACCGCTCGAGCCCGCCCTGGTCGAGACCGATCCGCAGTTGCTCGCAGCCGAGGTGTTGCGCCAGGTGTCCAAGCGCTCGCTGGTCGTCCTGTTCAGCGCTCTGGACACCGCCGCCGACACCGGGCTGCTGCCCGCCGCCAGGGCACTCGCGGCGCGGCACGAGCTCGTCGTCGCCTCGGTGGCCGACCCGTCGGTGGCGGCGCTGGCCACCGCCCGCGAGGACGCGTCCGATGTCTACACGGCCGCGGCGGCTGAGCTGGCCGCAGCGGCGCGGCGCGCCGTGACCGATCAGCTGGGCAAACTCGGGGCGCACGTGGTCGACGCCCCCGCCGACGTCTTCGCCTCGAAGGTGACCGACGCCTACCTCGACCTCAAGGCCGCCGGGCGCCTCTAAACCCCGCTGTGCACCAAGCGGGTGTCAGGCGACGGGCAGGACGTCTTCGCGCTCCTCGGCGGTGAGGTCGCCGGTCGCGCCGGCGCGCACGCCACGGCGGCCGTAGACGATCACATAGGCCAGGAACGCCACCTCGGCCGCGACTCCGATGCTGATGCGAGCCAGGGTGGGCAGGCCGGACGGCGTCACGAACGCCTCGATGACACCGGACACCAGAAGCACGCCGGCCAGACCGAGGGCGATCACCGCGGCCACGCGGCCGGCTTCGGCCAGCGCGCGCGCCCGTGGCAGGGCGCCTGGCGCGACCCAGGCCCAGCCGGTGCGCAGGCCGATGCCGCCGGCCACGAACACCGCACTGAGTTCCAGGATGCCGTGCGGCAGGATCAGCCCGAAGAAGACGTCGGCCTTACCCGCGCCCAGCATCGCGCCGCCGACCACACCGAGGTTCACTGTGTTCGTCCAGAGCAGGTACAACGTGCCGATGAGGGTGACGCCGAGGAACAGCGCCATGGCTGCGACGAGCGCGTTGTTCGTCCAGACCTGTGCGGCGAACGAGCGGGCCGGGTGCTCGGAGTAGTAGTCCTTGAAGTCGTGCTCGACTAGTTGCTTGATCGAGCCCGATGACACCAGCCGGTTGATCCGGTCCGGGTGGGCCCGCAGCCACAGCATCATCGCCGCGGCCACGCCGATGCTCAGTGCCGCCGTGCCGGCCGACCAGCGCCAGGTGCGGTAGACCGCTACCGGGAAGTCCACGGTCACGCCGCGCGCGAAGGCAGCCCAGCCGGTCGTTCGGCTGCCGCCGACTGTCGCGGCCCGCGCCCGCGACAACAGGCCCGACAACCGGGCGGCCAGCGCCGGGTCGGGGGTGCGTGACTGGACGAGCGCGAGGTGCGTGGCGGCACGCTTGTAAAGCACGACAAGTTCGTCGGCCTCCGGACCGTCCAGCCGGCGCCGGCGCGCGAGTTCCTCCAGCCGAGCCCATTCGGCGGCATGGCTGGAGATGAAGGAGTCGACGTCCACAGTGCAGCGCAGTCTATGGTGCGCTGGTGGCCGATCAGTTGGTGTCCGGGGAGGGCGTCGCCTACGAGCTCAGCCACGCCGGCGTCGGGTCGCGCACCGTCGCCGCATTGATCGACTTGACGATCCAGTTCAGCGCGCTGTTCGTGCTGCTCACCGTCACGATCAACACCAGCGGTGACCCGGCGGCCTTGGCCGCAGTGGTCATCGTCGAGGTGATCCTCGTACTGGCCGGTTACCCCATCATCCTGGAGTGGCTCACCCGCGGCCGCACGGTCGGCAAGATGGCCATGGGGCTGCGCGTCGTGCGCGACGATGGCGGCCCGATCGGTTTCCGGCAGGCGCTCGTGCGCGGGCTGGCCGGCCTCATCCTCGAGAAGCCTGGATTGGTGGCGCCGGTGACCGCGGCGGTCGGAGTCGCGACCATGATGTTCAGCTCGGCCGAGAAGCGGCTGGGCGACATGATGGCCGCGACCTTCGTCCTCAATGAGCGCTCCGGGGCGCACCACTCGGTTCTCGCCCGTGACTTCTTTGTGCCGTACGAGCTGCAGCCGTGGGCGGCCTCGCTGGACCTGAGCCGCCTCGACGACCGGCTCGCACTCGGGGTGCGCCAGTTCGTGCTGCGCGCGCGGGAGATGACGCTCGCGGCCCAGATCTCGCTCGGCGAACAGCTGCGGGCGAGCGTGCTGGCCGTCGTCGCGCCGCCGCCGCCGATGGGGGCGCCGACACCGGCCGTGCTGGTGGCGGTGCTGGCCGAACGGCGCCGCCGGGCGGAGCTGTCGGCGCCGCGGCCGAGCTTCCTACCGCTCCCGCCCGGCGGCCCACCGCGGGTACCGCCATGGCCCACCATTGCGCCACCCCCACCGCACACGTCGGTGCGGACCCGAACGAACTCCCCGTTCGCCCCGCCGAGTTGAGCCCCAGCCATCCTCGACGATTATCTGTCGGTGTTCAGCGCACTCGTCGGCAAAATCGCCGCCGCATATTCCGGCTGTATCGGATAACTGGTACAAACAAGCAGCGAACCCTGCTCACCTGGAGGTACCTGTGCGTACACGGCGAATCTGTCTGCTCGGCTCCACGCTCGTGGCCATCCTCACCCTCATGCTGGGCCTGGCAGTGCCGGCCTCGGCTGCCGGCGCAAACTACGTCGCGCTCGGCGATTCCTACTCATCCGGCGTGGGCGCCGGCAGCTACATCACCTCCAGCGGCAGCTGCGACCGCAGCACCAAGGCCTATCCCTCGCTGTGGGCCGCGGCGCACGCCCCAGCCTCCTTCGCGTTCGTGGCGTGCTCGGGCGCGAAGTCCACCGACGTCACGGCCAACCAGCTCTCCGCCCTCAGCACGAACACCACATTGGTCAGCATCTCGGTCGGCGGCAATGACGTGGGCTTCGCCGGCGTCATGGCCGACTGCAACCTCTACGGGACCACGACTTGTGTCAACGAGGTCAACGCGGCCGAGAACGTAGCGCGCACCCAGCTACCCGGCTGGTTGAACACGGTGTACTCGCAGATTCGCACCAGGGCGCCGAACGCCCGCGTCGTGGTGCTCAGTTACCCGCGCTTCTACGACCTGTCGGCGTGGTGGTGCCCAGGCCTGAGCGGCACGTCCCGCTCAAAGATCAACGAAGGCGCTGACGTGCTTGACGGGGTCACCAAGACGGCAGCGGCCAACGCCGGGTTCAGCTTCGCCGATGTGCGGGCCGCATTCGCCAACGGCCACGAGATCTGCGACTACAACAAGTGGCTGCACTCGATTGACTGGACCAATATCAGCCAGTCCTACCACCCGAATGCCGACGGCCAGTCCGGTGGCTACCTGCCAGCGTTCACTGCTATGGCCGGCTGAACACGGCACCATCACCCGCCGGCGACTGAGGGCAGCACGAGCACCTCGGCGTCGGCGGGCACCGCCGCCTTGAGTCCACCGGCCCGGCGCGCGTCCTCGCCGTCGATGTAGATGTTGACGTAGCGTCGCAGCTCGCCCTGCTCGTCGCGTAGCCGCCGGGCCAGCGCCGGCTTCTCGGCCGTCAATGCATCGAGCAGGTCGCTCAGGTTGGCACCGTCGGCCAGCGCCAGTTCGACGCCCGACTCACCGTCGGTGAACTGCCGCAGGGAGCCGGGCACAACGAGTCGGGTCATGCTCAGCCGATCGTGGCGGCGCGGACGCACAGTACGTCGGGCAGGTGCGCGGCCACCTGCGACCAGCGCTCGCCCTCGTCGGCACTGGCAAAAACCTCGCCGTTGCGGGTGCCGAAATAGATGCCGGCCGGGTCGGCGTCGTCGGCGCACATCGCATCGCGCAGCACGATGCCGTAGTAGTCGTCCTGGGGCAGGCCTTCGCTCAGCGGCGTCCACGACTTGCCCGCGTCCTCGGTACGGAATACCCGGCACGCATGCCCGGGCGGGATCCGCTCGCCATCGGCGGTGATCGGGAAGTTGTAGGCGACACCGGCGCGGCTGGGGTGGGTGATCATCGCGAACCCGAAGTCAGTGGGCAGGTCGTCGGCGATCGACTGCCACGTGCGGCCGTCGTCGTCGCTGCGGTAGACGCCGTGGTGGTTCTGCAGGAACAGCCGCTCGGGCTCCTGGGAGTCGCGGGCGATCTTGTGCACGCACTGGCCGAATTCGGGCCACGGATCGGGGAAGAACTGGGCTTTGACGCCGGAGTTCGAGGCCGACCAGGACGCCCCGCCATCCTGCGTGCGGTAGACACCGCCGGTGGACATCGCGACGAGCAGTCGCAGCGGATCGGCGGGGTGCGGCAGCACGGTGTGAATGGCCGCACCACCGAAGCCGGCGCCCCAGTCCGGGCGATGCGGGTGGTCCCAGAGTGCGCGGACGAAGCTGAAGTGTTCGCCACCGTCGTCGCTGCGGAAGAGCCCTTGGGGCTCGCTGCCGGCCCAGACAACGCCCGGCTCGCTGGGTGAGGGGTGCAGTTGCCACACCCGCGCGAGAGCGGCGCCGGTGTCGTCGGGAAACGCCACCGCACCTTGCTCGGGCTCCGCCCAGCTCTGCCCTAGATCGTCGCTGTGGAACACCGACGGACCCCAGTGCTCGCTGGTCGCCGAGGCGAGCAGTCGCGGCGAGCTACCTCGGGTGTCGATGGCGACGGCGTAGACGCCGTTCATCACAAAGTGCGGTTGGGACAGTTCCCAGGAGATGCGGTCGGCGCTGCGGGCGAGGAAGAGCCCCTTGGCGGTGCCGATCATGAGCAAGGAGTCAGCCATGTCAACCACCCTGGCACGAACCTCCGACACCGATCAACAGACCGGTCAGATGATTGCCGCCGGCCCGGCATGGTGCCACGCTGGACGCCGCACGAGGTGGCACGACGGGGGTGGGCCGATGCTCGAAACGACGGCGACCGATGCCGCCCGCGGACGGCTTGCCCTCGGCGGCGCCCTGCTGGGCGGCGTGGCGGTCGCGGTCGCGCTCGGCGTCTACGCCAAGGTGCACGACCCGGCATTGAAGCCGCTCTTCCTGTTCGGCTTCTCCGGCATGTTGCAGATGAAGACCTGGCTGGCCACCGCTGCCCTGGTGCTCGTCCTGGCGCAGGTCGCGAGCGCGCTGTGGATGTGGGGCCGGCTACCCTTCGCGGGCGACGCGCCGGCGTGGATCACGCCCGTGCACCGGTGGAGCGGCAGCATCGCGTTCGTCATCAGCATCCCGGTCGCGCTGCACTGCATCTGGTCGCTCGGCTTCGCCACCAACTCCCCGCGGGTGCTGATCCACAGCGTCGCCGGGTGCGCCTTCTACGGCGCGTACGCCGCGAAGATGCTCGGACTGCGGCTGCGCAGCCTGCCCGGCTGGGCTATCCCGGTACTCGGTGGCCTGGTGTTCAGCACGTTCGTCCTGGTCTGGCTCACCTCCGCGCTGTGGTTCTTCAGCCGTTCCGGCGTCCCGCTCACCTGACCTGGAGATTCGATGTCTGAAGCTGGCCTGTCCCGCCGCGCGGTGCTGCGCGGGACGCTGGTAACCCTCGTGGGGGGCGTGGCCGGCTACCTCGCCACCCGCAACAGCGCCGCCGCCAAGGCCAGGCGGGGCACCACTGCGGCGAACGCCTACGGCGCAGCCGACCAGTCGGGACGGCTGCTGGCCGCGCTCGACAAGGTCCCGCAGGACGGCGGGTTGATCATCAGCGACCCGCCGATCGTGCTGACCCGGACTGTGACCGGAGACGTGCACGCGTTCTCCGCGGTGTGCCCGCATCAGGGCTGCAAGGTCGACCGCGTGTCCGCCGGGAAAATCGACTGCCCGTGCCACGGCAGCCAGTTCGATGTGAACACCGGCGATGTGATCACCGGCCCGGCGACCAGCGGGCTGCCGTCGATCCCCATCGCCGTCCGAGAGGGGAGCGTGTACACGTCATGAGCCCACTGTCGCGAGTCCCGACGCTGCTCTGGCTACTCGCCGTCGGGTTCGCCATCGGCACCCTGATCGCGCTGCGCTGAGGCACACCCCCCAAGGCTCAGCCCAGTGCGCAGGAATTGATCACGTCGCCACTCGCCGGCCGCCCGACCAATTGGCTCGGCGGCGGTGCATGACCTGCCTCCACCCAAGCGACGAGGGCGGCGAAGGCCTGCCGGTAGCACGGCAGGATGGGCCGCAGTTGCGTCGGGAAGCTCGAGTACAGGCCGTCGACATGGTTGCCATCGGCGATCACGTAGTAACGGTGCAGCCCGCCCCGGCCGGCGGCCGTGATCATGTTGTCGTAGACGTCGGAGTCGGTCGCCCGCGGCAGCAGCGAGTCGAGCGTTCCGTGCAGCGTCAGCATGGGCCTGCCGAGGTGCCCGCTCAGCTGCACCTTGGCCACGGCGTCGTGCACGGCGCGCGGGCGGCTGGCGTAGTCGTAGTCGGCGTCGCAGCTCGGCGTCCCGCTGGCACAGAACGGGATGCCGGCGTCCAGGGAGCCGTCGAACGTCGGGTCGAACTCCTCGCGGTAGATCCGCTGTGTCAGGTCCCAGTAGACGCTGTAGTGAAACGGCCACAGGAATTCCGAGCCGGGCGCGAAGCCCGCGTCGAGCATGGCCTGGTGCGCGGCGGCATCGCCGGTGGCGGCGTAGGCCGGGTAGTTCCTGAGCGCCGTGGGCAGGTAGGTGAGCAGATTCGGGCCATCGGCGCGGAAGAGGGTGCCCTCCCAGTCCACGCCGCCGTCGTAGAGATCCGGCCGGTTCTCCAGCTGCCAGCGGGTCAGGTAGCCGCCGTTGGACAGGCCGGTCATGTACGTCCGGCGCACGGAATGGACGTAACGCTGCTTGGCCACCGCCTTGGCCGCCAGCGTCAGCTCGGTGACCCGGCTATTCCACTCCGCGACCGAGTCCCCTGGCTGCCCGCCGTCGCGGTAGAACGCGGCGCCGGTGTTGCCCTTGTCGGTCGAGGCGAAGGCGTAGCCCTGCGCAAGGACCCAGTCACCGATCACGAAGTCGTTGGCGTACTGCCCGCGCACCCCGGGAGCCCCGGTGATCACCAGTCCGCCGTTCCACTGATCGGGTAACCGGATGACGAACTGAGCGTCGTGGTTCCAGCCGTGCGTGGTGTTCGTCGTCGAGTCGTCCGGGAAGTAGCCGTCGACCTGGATGCCGGGGACGCCGGTCGGGTTCACGGTGCCGGCAGCGTGCAACCCAGCCCACTGCGCCGCGACGGTGTGGTCGCTGACGGTCGTGCCCGCGGTCGTCAGGTCAGCCAGGCAGGCCGTGACCTGGTAAACGGCACCCGGCGTGGCGATCTTCTGTACGCGTCCGCAATGCGCCCCGGGGTCTCCGGTAGACGCTCCCGCCGGGACCGATGGCGCGAGGGTGATGACCAGGAACAGTCCGGTCAGCGCGAGCAGGGACTGCCGGGGCTTCGACACACGCACGAGCGCCTCCTCAAGCCTGGCGGAATGTCGCAATGCTTCCACCGGACTGGGGGCGACCGCTACGTCCATTGCCCCATATCCGGCCGCCTCAGGGTGTACAAAAGCACACCCGGCTCGGTCCAGCGTACCGGACGCCATCTGGACGCGATGGCCAAACG
>JBDTXT010000095.1:0-8320 GCA_040006035.1 Pseudonocardiales bacterium
TCCCCGAGGCGGGCAGCCAGGTGTTCGTGGCGCTGTACGACCTGTCGCCGCACGATCAGGCGCTGCTGGACTACTGGGAGGGCGCCGACACCGGGATCTACAACAAGATAAAGCTGCGGGTCTCGACGCTCGAGGCGGACGAGCTGGCCTGGGTGTACGTACTCGACGGTTACGAAGGCGGGCTGCCCTCGGCGCGCTACCTGGGCCTGATCGCCGAGGCCGCGCAGGCCGCGGGGGCGCCCGACGTGTACGTGGCCGAACTTCGCGCCCGGCCGTGCCGTTCGCTCGGCGAGTAGCTACTCAGCGGTGAGCGGCTGGGTCGTCAGCGCGGTGCGGGCCAGCGCGACGGTGTAGGCCACGCCGAACGCCAGCGCGCTCTCGTCGATGTCGAAGGTGCCCTGGTGCAGGTCGAACGGCGTCGATCCGGGTCGGCGCACCCCGAGGCGGACGAGCGCGCCGGGCACGGTGTCGAGGTACCAGGCAAAGTCCTCACCACCCATGCTCTGCTCGGTCTCGGCGAGCGCGCCGGGCCCGAGCGCAGCCACCACAGCGGCGCGCTGCAGCTCGACGGAGTCGGCGTCGTTGACCACGGGCGGGACGCCGCGCAGGTAGGTCGTCTCGGCGCGGGCGCCCGAGGAGGCCGCGATCTGCTCGACCAGCTTGCGCACCATCGGCTCGGCGGCTGTCCAGGCGTCGCGGTCGAAGACCCGCAGCGTCCCGCGGACCCGTCCCGACATGGGGATGGCGTTGACGGCGCGGCCGGCGTCGACCGCGCCCCACACCAGTGACAGCGCGGCCCTGGGGTCGACGTGCCGCGAGAGCAGGTCGGGCAGCTCAGTGATGAGCCGGCCCAGCGCGTAGACGAGGTCGACAGTGAGGTGCGGCCGGGCGGTGTGGCCACCCGGGCCGGCGAGCACGACCTCGACCTGGTCGCAGGCGGCGGTGATCGGCCCGACCCGGGCGCCGATCTGGCCGGTGTCCAGGCGGGGGTCGCAGTGCAGCGCGAAGATCCGCTGCACTCCGTCCAGTGCGCCGGCGGCCACCACCGACACCGCGCCGCCGGGCAGGCTCTCCTCGGCGGGCTGGAAGATCAGCCGGATCGTGCCCGGGAGCCCTGCATTGGCGAGTTCTGCCGCCGCGGTGAGCAGGATCGCGGTGTGTGCGTCGTGGCCGCAACCGTGGCACACGTCGTCGACGGTCGAGCGGTAGGACACGTCCTTGAGGTCGCTGATCGGCAGCGCGTCGATGTCGGCCCGCAGCGCCACGATGGGCGTCCCGGTGCCGATGTCGCAGATGACGCCGGTGCCGCCGGGCAGCACCTGCGGTACCAGGCCGGCCCGCAGCAGCCGGTCGACGATCACGTCCGTCGTCCGCTTCTCCTCGAAGGCCAGCTCGGGGTGAGCGTGCAGGTCGCGGCGCAGCGCGATGACGTCGTCGAGGATCAACGCGCCTGGAGTGTCGATGTGCACTCTGTGCAGAGTAGTGGCGGCTGAATTGCGGTGTGGCGCGGGCACGTGAGGTGTGGCGGTGAACGCGCGGTACGGCAAACCGGACGCATCTCGATGATCATGCACGCCTGGTCGTTATGGCGACCACCTCTGCATGATCATCAACGACAGTACCCAGCGGACCTCGCCGTCGACCAGTGTGTCGGTCGGGCTCAGCCCGATCCAGCGCGCGATCGAACCGGACGCGTCGTGCTTGGGGTGGACGTGTGCGGTGACCAGTTCGATGCCCTGGCCCCGCAGCCAATCCGTCATGAGCGTGGCCGCCTCACGGGCATAGCCGCGTCCTTGCTGCGGTGCAGCGATAACCCAGGCCACGTCGGCAGCGAGGCGGTCGTCGTGCTCGGTCACTGTGGCTTGCACATAGCCGACGGCATGACCGCTGGCTCGCTCGCGGGCGATCCAGTTGAACCAGCGCTCACTGTGGTCGCCGGACCAGGCTTCCACCTGCCTGGTGTACTGCTTGACCAACTGCTCGTGGCTGGCCGGCTCGCCGCCGATGAAGGTGTGCAGTGTGGCGTCGTCGAGCAGCGGGGCCATCTCGTCGGCGTGCTCGACCCGCAGCGGTTCGAGCACGAGGCGATCGCCCTCGAGGGGCGCCGTCGGCGCCAATCCGTCCAGACCCACTCAGGCAGCCGAGTTGCGGAACGCCCGCCGGTACGCGGCGGGCGACACACCCACGATGCGGGCGAAGTGATGGCGCAGCATCGCCCCGGAGCCGAAGCCGCAGCGGGCCGCCACCGTGTCGACGCCGTCGTCGCCCTCCTCGAGCATGCGGCGGGCGAGCAGCACCCGCTGGTGGGTCAGCCACAGGTGCGGCGTGGTGCCGGTCTCGGCCCGGAACCGGCGGGCGAACGTGCGCGGGCTCATCGCGCACCGCGCCGCGAGCGTCTCGATCGTGTGCTCGGTGCCCAGGTCGTCGGCAAGTTCGTCAAGCAGCGGCGCGAGGGTGTCGGCCGGACGTACCCGGATCGGCGCGTCGACGAACTGCGACTGGCCGCCGTCGCGGTGCGGCGGCATGACCATCCGGCGGGCCACCTTGCGGGCGATCTCCTCGCCGTGGTCGGCACGGATGATGTGCAGGCACAGGTCAAGACCAGCGGCTGACCCTGCCGACGTCAGCACCTGCCCGTCACAGACGAACAGCACGTCCGGGTTCACCCGGGCGGCCGGGTACAGGTCGGCCAACTCGCACGCGTAGCGCCAGTGGGTGGTGCAGTCGCGGCCGTCGAGTAGGCCGGCTGCCCCGAGGACGAAGGCGCCGGAGCACACGCTCATCACCTTGGCGCCGCGCTCGACGGTCTCCCGCAGCAGGTCGAGCAGCGGCTCGGGGCACACCGTCCGGTCGACGTTGGCCGGCACGATGACGAGATCGGCCTTGCGGGCGTGCTCGAGGCGGTGCGGGGTCGTGATGGAGAAGCCGCCGGCCGTGGGCACCGTGCGGGTCATCGACACGACCGAGCAGTCGTAGCGTGGCACGCCCTCGTCGCGGCGGTCGATGCCGAAGCCCTCCCACGCGACCCCGAGTTCGAACGGTTGGACGCCGGGGACAGCGACGATAGCGACGGATCGGATCGGCATGCCTGGCAGCCTGCCAGATGATTGGCAGTAACTCAACATACGTCGACATTAAGTCGCTCGCGTCCTGATCTGAATGAGCACAGACTTACTGCCATGATCGCTCTACTGCTCGTCCTCATCATGATCGCCCTGGCTGTCGCGTCCTACTTCGGCGCTACGGCCGATTCCCGCGACAGTGACTACACGCTCAGCCATGTCTTCGAGCGGCGCAACACTGCGTAACCACCCTCGCATTCGGTTACGTGTCGAGCGTGGCCAGGATCTGCGTTGCGGCTTGATCAGGGGTCATCTCGCCGGCCAGGACGGCCTTCTCGGCCGCCGCCACCGCGGCGCGCACGCCGGACGCCCGCAGGCGGTCGAGCAGCCGGTCGCGCACCATCGACCGGGTCCATTCGACGAGCTGGCTGCGCCGCTTGGTCTCCAGCTCGCCCCGCTCGACCAGCCGATCGCGGTGCCGGGTGACTTGCCGCCAAACCCGGTCCATGTTCGTGTTCTCGCGGCCACTGCAGGTCACCACCGGGGTCTGCCACTCGTCGCCGCCGCCGCGCAGGAAGCGCAATGCGCTGGACAGTTCGCGCGCCGCCCGCTCGGATTCGGCCGCATGCTCACCATCGGCCTTGTTCACCCCGATCACGTCGGCCAGCTCGAGGATGCCGCGCTTCATGCCCTGCAGCTGATCGCCGGTGCGGGCCAGCGTCAGGAACAGGAACGTGTCGACCATGTCGGCTACGACGTACTCGGACTGCCCGACGCCGACCGTCTCGACCAGCACGATGTCATAACCGGCCGCCTCCATCACGATCATCGTCTCGCGGGTGGCCTTGGCGACGCCGCCGAGCGTGCCCGCGCTCGGGGAGGAGCGGACGAACGCCTGCTCATCGGCGGCCAGCCGGGTCATCCGGGTCTTGTCGCCCAGGATGCTGCCGCCGGATTTGCTCGAGGACGGGTCGACAGCCAGCACGGCGACCCGGTGGCCGCCGGCGATCAGGTTCGTCCCGAGCTGGTCGATGAACGTCGACTTGCCCACGCCGGGCACGCCGGTGATGCCGACGCGCTGCGCGTCGCCGGCGTGCGGCAGCAGCTCGACCAGCAGTCGCTGCGCCTGCTCGCGGTGATCGGCGCGCCGCGACTCCACCAGCGTGATCGCGCGGGCCACGGATGCGCGATCCCCCGCCAGCACCCCGGGTACGAGCGACATACCGGCTTTGACCCCGCCAGCGCTGCTATCAGGCCCCATTTGCGACGCTCCCGGGGTCAAAGCCGGGACAGTTGCTCGTTGAGGACGCGGAGCAGGTCCTGCGCTGCCTCGGCGATCACCGTCCCGGGCGGGAAGATCGCCGCCGCCCCCGCCGCGCGTAGCTCGTCGAAGTCCTGCGCGGGGATGACGCCGCCGACCACGATGAGGATGTCGGGACGGCCCTGTGCGGCGAGCTCGTCGCGCAGCGCCGGCACCAGCGTGAGGTGCCCGGCGGCGAGCGAGTTGACGCCGACGATGTGCACGTCGGCCTCGACGGCCTGGCGGGCGACCTCGGCCGGCGTCTGGAACAGCGCACCGACATCCACGTCGAAGCCGAGATCGGCGAACGCGGTGGCGATCACCTTCTGGCCGCGGTCGTGGCCGTCCTGGCCCATCTTCGCCACCAGGATCCGGGGGCGCCGGCCCTGCTCCTGCTCGAAGGACGCTGTCGCCACGCGGGTGTCGTCGATGGCGCTCACCTGACCAGCTTCCTCCCGGTAGACGCCGGAGATGGTGCGGATCGTCGCGGCGTGGCGCCCATACACCTGCTCCATCGCATCGGAGATCTCCCCCACGGTCGCCTTCGCACGCGCGGCGGCGATGGCCAGTGCCAGCATGTTCTGCTCCAGGCCGGCGGCGCGCGAGCCGTTGACGGCGGCCCCGGCCGCCTTGGTCAGCGCCGCCAGCGCGGCGTCGGTCGCGGGCTGGTCGCGCTCGGCGCGTAGCCGGCGCAGTTTCTCGCCCTGCTCGGCGCGCACCGCGGAGTTGTCGACCCGGCGGATCTCCAGGCCGTCGTCGTCGGCCGGCCGGTACTTGTTGACGCCGATCACCGGCTGGCGGCCGGAGTCGATGCGAGCCTGGGTGCGAGCGGCCGCCTCCTCGATGCGCAGCTTCGGCAGTCCGGCGTCGATGGCCTGAGCCATCCCGCCCGCGGCCTCGACCTCCTGGATGTGCCCCCATGCCCGTCGGGCCAGGTCGTAGGTCAGTTTCTCGACGTAGGCCGAACCGCCCCAGGGGTCGATGACGCGGGTCGTGCCGGACTCCTGCTGCAGCACCAGTTGGGTATTGCGGGCGATCCGGGCCGAGAAGTCCGTCGGCAACGCCAGCGCTTCGTCGAGGGCGTTGGTGTGCAGCGACTGCGTGTGCCCCTGGGTGGCGGCCATTGCCTCGACGCAGGTGCGGATCACGTTGTTGAAGGCGTCCTGCGCGGTGAGCGACCAGCCCGACGTCTGGCAATGGGTGCGCAGCGACAGCGACTTGTCGCTCTTCGGGTCGAACTGCTTGACCAGCTTGGCCCACAGCAGCCGCGCCGCCCGCAGCTTGGCCACCTCCATGAAGAAGTTCATCCCGATCGCCCAGAAGAACGACAGCCGCGGCGCGAACGCATCGATGTCCAGGCCCGCCTCGCGCCCGGCCCGGATGTACTCGACGCCGTCGGCGAGCGTGTAGGCCAACTCGAGATCGGCCGTCGCCCCGGCTTCCTGGATGTGATAGCCGGAGATCGAGATCGAGTTGTAGCGCGGCATCCGTTGCGACGTGAAGGAAAAGATGTCGCTGATGATCCGCATCGACGGCGCGGGCGGGTAGATGTAGGTGTTGCGGACCATGAACTCCTTGAGAATGTCGTTCTGGATCGTGCCAGTCAGCTGCTCCGGCTTGACGCCCTGCTCCTCGGCCGCGACGACGTACAGCGCGAGCACCGGCAGCACCGCGCCGTTCATCGTCATCGAGACGCTCATCTTGTCCAGCGGGATGCCGTCGAAGAGTTGCCGCATGTCATAGATCGAGTCGATCGCGACGCCGGCCATCCCCACGTCGCCGATCACGCGCGGGTTGTCGCTGTCGTAGCCGCGGTGGGTGGGCAGGTCGAAGGCGATCGAGAGCCCCTTCTGCCCCATGGCCAGGTTGCGGCGGTAGAACGCGTTGGAATCGCCGGCGGTGGAGAAACCCGCGTACTGGCGGATCGTCCACGGCTGGTTGACGTACATCGTCGGGTACGGCCCGCGCAGATAGGGCGGGGCTCCGGGGTAGGTGCCGAGGAAGTCCACGTCGTCGAGGTCGGCCGCTGTGTAGAGCTGCGGCACGGCGATCCCCTCGGGGGTCTCCCACGGAGCTTGGCCCCCCAGCTGGCGTCCCGACGGCGTGTCCTGCCCAGGGGCCGCCCCAGGGCCGAGCTTGGCGTCGCCGAAGTCGGGGATCATCACGCGACGGCGAGCTTGTCGAGGGTGGTGCGCAAGATTTCCAGGGCGTCGACGCCACTGAACAGGTAGCCGTCCACGCCTGGGAGATCGCCGGGCGGCCCAGCCAGCCAGATGTGCGTCGCGCCGGCAGCCCGCAGCGCTTCGGCGGCCGGCGCGGCCAACTCGGCGTAGAGCCGGTTGGCCGAGCAGAGACAGACGACCGTCGACGGGCCGGCCCGGAACGCCGCGACGATCTCGTCCAATTCTCCGCTGCCCACGACCGGCTCGATGCCGCCGGCCTGGAACAGGTTGGCGGCGAAGCCCACCCGCGCCCGATAGGCGGCGGGGGGCCCGAGCGCAGCCAGGAAGACCGTCGGCCGAGCTGGTGCGGCGTCGGCCCGGTCGCGCAGCGCCTCGAAGTCCTGCGCGTACCGCCGCCCTGGCAGGGGGCCGCCGGTGGGCCCGGCCGGCGCGGGCGGCCGCACTACCGGCTGCTCGCCGACGAAGGCGAACTCGCTCACGCCGGTGATCGGGGCGCGGCGGTGGGCGATGTCGTCGGCGCGCTGGTCACGCGCAGTGGCGATCAGCCGATCGATCGTGCCGTCGTCCAGGGCGCCCAGCGCGCCGCCGGCGCGCTCGATGGCGGTGAACTTGGCCCAGGCCGCCTGAGCCAGCTGATCCGTGAGCGACTCGATGAACCAGGAGCCGCCGGCCGCGTCGATCACCCGGGCCAGGCTCGATTCGTCGTGCAGCACCACCTGGGTATTGCGGGCGATGCGGCGGGCCAGTTCGTCGGACAAGCCGATCGCGGCGTCGAACGGGGTGACGGTGATCGCCCGCGCGCCGCTCGCCGCCGCCGCGAAGCAGGCGATCGTCGCCCGCAGTAGGTTCACCCAGGGGTCGCGTTGGGTCATTAACGCCGCGGACGTCACCGCGTGCTGCCGCTGCCCGGCCCGGTCCGTGCCTGCCCCGGACAGCTCGGCGATGCGGTCCCACACCCGTCGGGCGGCGCGCAGCTTGGCGATGGACAGGAACTGGTCGGCGGTCACGGCGTAGCGGAACTCGAGCACCCGCAGCGCTGCGTCGACCGACAGCCCGGCCGCGGCCAGTGCCCGCAGATAGGCGACCCCGACAGCAGCGGCGACGGCGAGCTCGTCCGAAGCACTGCCGCCCGCGTCGTGGTAGACCGTTGCATCGACGGTGGCCACCCGCAGCTTCGGGTAGTCAGCCGCCAGCGCGGCCAACTCGCCGAGCAGTGGCAGGTCGGCAGCCGCCCCGGTGCGGGCCCGCAGCCCGATCGGGTCGGCGCCCAGCGTGCCGGCGATTTTGCCAGGGTCGATGCCCTGCTCAGCCACCAGTCGCAGGTAGGTCTCCGCGGCGTCCCGGGTCTGCGCACCAGCGTCCAGCGCGACGGGCGCGAGGTCGAGGTAGACGCCGTCAAGGGCTGCGGGCAGGTCGGCTACGGCCAGGCCTGCCTCGCCCAGCACCATCCACAGGGACGTGCTGCCGTTGCTGAGATCGGCCAGAACGGCGGCGTTGGTTCGGGCCACGTCCGGATCGAGGTGTCGCTGGCGGACGTCCCAGCCGGCACCGTCGATCGAGCTGCCCCGGACAAACGGCGGCTGCCCCGGCAGGGCTGTGGCACCGACCGGGAGCGCGTCGTCGCGGGTGTAAAGCGGCTTGAGACTGATGCCGTCATACGTGCTCGAGGTGAGCGCGAGTTCCGGATCCAGGTCCTCGGCCACGCCGGAGCGAGCCAGCACCGCGCTGATCATGGCCCGCCACTGATCGCGCGTGACGGCCGGGAACTCGGCGGC
>JBDTXT010000096.1:0-8282 GCA_040006035.1 Pseudonocardiales bacterium
TCTCCAACTGGCAGCAAGTTGCCTGGCACGAACTGCGGAAGACGAGATGAGCGAACCCGGACAACTGAGCGATCTCGAAGTCGGGCTGTATCGCGCCTTGCTCACCCAGCCAGGCAGCACACTATCCCAGCTGGGTGAATACCTGGGCTGCAGCGCCGACGAGTTGGACAAACCGGCTAGCACGCTGAGCGAAATGGGGCTGGTGCGGGGAGATGTCGCAGACCGCCTGATCGCGATCAGCCCGATGCTGGCTGAGGCAATTGTCCTGGGCGCCGAAGACCTCGAACTCGGCGCGCGGCGGGCCGCGGCCGAGGCACGCCGCAATGCGATCCGCGGCCTGGTCCCCGACTGGAACGCCGTGCTCAGTGGGCCGGCACAGGACGTCGCTGTCGACGTGATCTCCGACCAGACTGCTATGGCGAATGTGCTTATGCACTATGCCGATCGGTGCCAGAACGAGCTGTTGTCAGTTGCGCCGGGCCGACTGCCCACCACCCGCGTCGACAGCCGCACAAGAATCGCGAACCTGTACTCGCTGCGCCGCGGAGTAAAGACCCGCGCGCTGTACCAGCACACCGCCCTGCGCGACCGGGCGAGTCGCTCATACCTGTACGAACTGGCCGAGAACGGCGCAAAGATCCGCTTCGCGTCGTCGGTGCCCGGCCGCAGCCTGGTGGTCGACCGTGACGTCGCCTTGCTGCCGATCCCGACGAATGACGCCGGCATGCACGGCCTGGTCGTGGTGCGCGAGCCGAACGTCATCGCTTGGGTGGTCGCCACCTTCGAGCAGCTGTGGTCCGAGGCCTCGCCTATCGAGGAGGTCATCCACCACGAGCGCGACGAGACCGAGCTCGACCACACCCGGGCAGCCATCCTGCGATTGATGGCCGAGGGCGAGAAGGACGAGGCGATCTCCCGCCGGCTGTCGATCTCGGTGCGCACCTGCCGGCGGCACATCGCCGACTACATGGCGCAGGTCGGCGCCACCAGTCGCTTCCAGGCCGGTGTCATCGCGGCCCGTGCCGGGCACACCGACACGCCCACGCTGACCTGAACGACTCCGTTCACCCGGTGTAGTACCCGTCGGCCACCTCGAGCGCCTCGTCCAGGATCGCGATGCCCTCCCCGATCTCGTCGGCTGTCGTCGTGCACGGCGGCACGACGTGGGTGCGGTTGAAGTGAATGAACGGCCATAGGCCGCGCTGCCGGCACGCGGCGCCGAACTCGTTCATCGGCTTGGCATCGGGGCCGGCCGCGTTGTACGGGACCAGGGGTTCGCGGGTCGCTCGATCGCGGACGAGTTCGAGCGCCCAGAAGACACCGAGGCCGCGCACCTCGCCCACCGACGGGTGCTTGTCGGCGAGCTTGGCCAGCTCAGGCCCGATCACGTCGGTGCCCAGCGCGCGGGCGTGCTCGACGATGCCCTCCTCCTTGAAGATGTTGATCGAGGCCACGGCGCTGCCGCAGGCCAGCGGATGACCGGAGTAGGTCAACCCGCCCGGGTAGGCGCGGTTCTGAAACGTTGCCGCGACGGTGTCGGAGATGATCACGCCACCGAGTGGGACGTAGCCGGAGTTGACGCCCTTGGCGAAGGCGATCAGGTCGGGTGTCACGTCCCAGTGATCAATCGCGAACCACTCACCGGCGCGGGCGAACCCGGCCATCACCTCGTCGGCGATCATCATGATCCCGAACTCGTCGCAGATCTCCCTTACGCCGGCGAGGTATCCCGGTGGCGGCACCAGAATGCCGTTGGTACCGACCACCGTCTCGAAGATGATCGCGGCGATCGTCTGCGCCCCCTCGAGCATGATCAGGTCACGTAGGTGCTGCAGTGCGCGCTCGGTCTCTTCCTCCGGCGTCGTCGCATGGAAGGCCGAGCGGTAAAGGTAGGGGCCCCAGTAGTGCACGACCCCGGGGAGGCCGGGCTCGCTGCCCCAACGACGCGGATCGCCGGTCATCGTTATCGCTGCGGCCGTCGCCCCGTGATAGCTGCGGTAGGCGGCGAGGACCTTGTGCCGACCGGTGTGCAGGCGGGCCATCCGCACGGCGTTCTCGGTCGCCTCGGCGCCGCCGTTGGTGAAGAACACCTGGTTGAGCTCGCCCGGCGCCAGTTCGGCGATGAGTCGCGCCGCCTCGCTGCGGGCGTCGTTGGCGAAGGACGGCGCGATCGTGCAGAGCCGGCCGGCCTGCTCCTGGATCGCGGCCACCAGCTTGGGGTGTTGATAGCCGATGTTCACGTTCACCAGCTGCGAGGAGAAGTCCAGATAGCGCTTGCCGTCATAGTCGGTGAAGTACGAGCCGCTCGCGCTGGCGATCGGCAACGGGTCGATCAGAGCCTGCGCCGACCAGGAGTGGAACACGTGCGCCCGGTCGTCGGCGCGCACACGGGCTTCGTCGGTTGCGATGCCGCTTAGAAGGTCAGTCATGCCCACGACCTTGCCACGAAGGTGTCGCGGGCGTAGCAAGACCGCATGACCGTGACGCCTCGGCGCGAGCCCACACCGGCTCCGGCTGCCCTGACGATCCGGCTGCTGGACGGTTTCTCGGTCGTCGTCGACGGCGTGATCCTGCGCGATGCGGACCTGGCCAACCGCCGGGCGCGGACCTTGCTCAAGCTGCTGGCCGTGGAGCACGGACACCGGGTGAGCGTCAACCGAGTGATCGACGTCCTATGGGACGAGGCGCCGCCGCGGCGGGCCGCGGACAACGTCGCGGTGCTCGTCAGCCGGCTGCGACGGGTGCTCGGCGCCGACACGGTCGTCGGCGGGCGCACCGGCTACGCACTGGCCGGTGAGCCGCTGGTGCAGGTCGACGTCACCCACGCCCAGCGGCTGGTGGGCCAGGCGGAGACGCGGCTGGCCGCGAACCAGGCCGGCCTGGCCAGTGCTGCCGCCGCCGCTGCGATGGAGTTGCTCGGCGACGGCGTGCCGCTGGCCGAGGACGACCTGGACTGGCTGGCGCCGGTGCGAATCCAAGTTGGCACGCTGCTGAGCCGGGCGCGCCACGCCGCCGCCGACGCCGCCCTGCGCACCGGCGATTTCAGGGTCGGGCAGCAGGCGGCCGAGGCGGCGCTGGGCGCAGACGAATTGGACGAGGTCGCCGCGCGACAGCTGATGCTGGCACACGACCGGATGGGCGAGCCGGCCCGGGCGCTCGTCGTCTACGAGACGCTGCGCGCGGTCCTGTCGGATGCCCTGGGCGTCGAGCCCGCGGCGCAGACGCGCGAGGTCTACCTGGCCGTGCTGCGCGAGCAGCAGGTCGATCTGGCGCCGCAGGACTCGGTCGCGGCCGTGCCGGCAACGAGCGGCTCCGGGCTGGTGGGGCGGGAGCAGGAGATCGCGACGCTGAGCGCCGCGTGGTCGCAGGCCGTGAGCGGCACGCCAACCCTGGTGCTCGTCACCGGCGAGGCCGGCATCGGCAAGACGCGGCTGATCGCCGAGCTCGCCGAGCTGGCCACCACGACCGGCGGCGGGGTGCTACAAGCGCGCTGCTACGAGACCGAACGCTCGCTGTTCCTGCAGCCCGTCGTCGAGGCGATCGAGCCGGCGGTGGTGGCGATGTCGGCCGCGACCCTGCGCGACGTCGCCGAAGGGCGAGCCGGGCCGCTGGCGATGCTGTTCCCGCAGCTCGGTCCGCTGCTGGGCGGCGTGCAGCACGACCGCGGGACGGTCGAGAGCGAGCGGCGGCTGGCCTTCGAGACGGTGGCCGCACTCGTGCGCCGGCTGGCCGCACGGCAGCCGCTGCTGCTGGTGCTCGACGACGTCCAGCACGCGGGGCTGGCCACGGTGGAAGTGCTGCACTACTTGACCCGGCACACCCGCGAGGGACGGCTGCTGGTGGTGGCCGCGCTGCGCTCGGACGAGGGGGCCGAGACCCTGCGCCGGCTGGCCGACGTCGGGCAGCGGCTGGATCTCGGCCCGCTCGACGAGGATGCGGTGCGCCGACTGGCCGAACGCGCTGGCCTGGCCGAGCAGGCGGGGCACATCATGGCCGGCACCCGTGGCCACCCGCTGTTCGTTGTCGAGACGATCCGCGCACTCGAGGCGGGCGAAGTCGGGATCCCCCAGACGTTGCGTGATGCGATCCTGCACCGCGTGGGGCGGGCCGGCGACAAGGCCGAGCTACTGCTGCGGGCGGCGGCGGTGCTCGGGGTGTCCTTCGAGCCCGCGCAGGTGGCCGGCCTCTTGCAGTTGCCGGTCCCGGAGGCGGCGCGGCGGTGCGAGCTGCTGCTGGACTCGCGGCTCGTGGTCGTCGCGGGCCGCTCGTACGAGTTCGCGCACGACCTCGTCCATGAGGTGCTCTACGCGACGACGCCCGAGCCGACCCGCCTGTCCTATCACCGTGCCGCCGCCGACCTGCTTGCCGAGCGCCCGGAGGCCGTCGCCGCGCACGCCGCGGTGATCGAGGACTGGCCACGGGCTGCGCGGTCGTGGCTGCTCGCCGCCGAACAGGCCGCGGATCGCTACGCGGCCGCCGACGCGGAGCGGCTGCTCAACCGCGCGCTGTCAGCGGCTGAGCTGGCGAGTGACGTCGAGTTGCGAGCCCGCATCCATGTCGCTCGCGCCCGGATACTCGAGGTCCTCGCTGCCTACCGAGACGCCGAGCGGGATCTGTGGGCCGGTGCCCGCCTGGCCCGCGATGCCGGCGACGCCCGCCTGGAGATGCGCGCACTGCGCGGGCTCGGCGGTGACGTCACCGTCGCCCTCGGCCGGCCGATCAGTGAGTGTGTCGGGTTACTCGACGACGCGCTGCGGATCGCCGGCGCACTGGCCGACCGTGCGGCCGAGGCCGACGTCCTGGCGCGGCTGGCCGTGCTGGCCTGCAACCAACTGCGCTTCGACGAGTCGATCGACTTCGGCGAACGGGCCGTTGCCGCCGCCCAGGCCGCGGGCGACGAACTGACGATGTCGGTTGCCCTGGACGGTTTCAAGACGAGCCTGGCCTATCTCGGTGACACCGAGCGACTGGCCGGCGTGGTAGCGACCCTCGAACCGGTGCTGCGCCGGACAGGAGATCTGTTCTTGCTGCAGTGGACGGTTTTCGAGTCCTCGTTCATCCCGTTCGGCCGAGGCGACTGGCGGCGGGCCGACGAGCTGATCCAGCAGGCGCTTGAACTCAACCAGCGCAGCGGCCGGGCGGGTTACGAGGGGTGGTTCCATGCCCACCTGGGCTGGGTGGCGAGGCTCCAGGGACGGCACGCCGAGGCGATCGAGCAGGGCCGCCGCGCCCTGCTGCGGATCGGTGATCACCCGCACTCGTGGTGGAACACGTTCGGCCGCGCGATGCTGGCCAGCACGCTGGCCGAGGCCGGCGGTGCGCAGGACGAGGTGACCCAGTTGCTCGAGGACGGGCTGCACTTCGCCGACCGCGGCGGCACTCCGGCCTACCGGCTGCGCTGCCTGGCGTTGCTCGCTCACGTCAGCGGGTCGCAGGAGCTGCTCGCCGAGGCAGACGCGGCGCTCGCAGCGGTCTCTGCGCCGGCCGGCTATGCCTGGCTGCACGGCATCGACGTCTACGTCGCGATTGCCTCGGCCCATCTCGACCACGGGTCGGTCGAGGCGGCCGAGCAGGTCATCGTGCCGGTGCTGGCCGCGGCTCGCTCGAGCCGGTCCGTTCCGGCCGTGGCCCAGGCCGGGCTTGTCGATGCCCGCGCTGCGTCCCTGCGCGGCGACACCGAGCGCGCCCGCGCCGCGGCGGATGAGGCCGACGAGCTGGCCACCCGCCACGGGATGCGACACGTGGCCGCCCAGGCAAGAGAGCTGCAGAAAATCCTGTCGCGCCGTTGACCCCGGCGGTTTAGAGGAGCTCGGCGATGAGGGCGGCGGCGCGGGCCTCGCCGCCGCCGGTCACCGGCAGGCTGGTCACCGGCCGGGCCAGCTCCTGGGTGATCAGCTCGGCCAGCGCGTCGGGGTGCAGGTCGGCGTAGTCGGCGTAGCGGCCGGCGTGGTAGCGCTCGAGGCGGCGCCGGACATGCACCTGTTGCTCGAAGTGGTTGCGCAGCGGGACGTACACGAACGGCCGTCGGTTGGCGACGAGCTCCATGGTCGTCGTCAGGCCGCCCTGCACGACCGCGATGTCACATACCGCGAGATGACGCCACAGGTCGGGCACGAACGCGCGCACGTCCAGGCCCGGATGGGCGGGCAGCGAGCGCGGGTCGATGCGGGGACCGGCGACGATCACCATCCGCAGGTGGGGCAGTGCCCGGTGCACAGCCGGGTACGCCTCGATGACCCGGCCCAGCAACGAGGCCCCGACACCGGTGCCGCCCACGGCCACGACGCACACCTGCTCGTCGTCGCGGTAGCCCAACTCGGCTCGCACGCCGGCCCGGTCGGCCTCGGGCACGCTGCTGACCCCGGACAGGTAGCCGACGAAGTCGAAGTGCTGCGTCGTCCAATCCCGGATACCGGGCAGGCCCGGCCCGAACGGCTCGGCCACCACATCCTGCGGGTCACCGACGAACAGCGACCGGTCGCGTATGCGCGGGTAGCGCGCGATCTGCTCGATCATCTCGGCGTTGTAGTCGGCGGTGAGCAACTCCTCGGCGGCTCCCCCGGAGGCCATCGGCAGCCAGCCGACGAAGTCGGTCATCCAGACGAACGCGGTGCGCTTGCACTCCGGGTTCTCGTGCAGGAAGTAGTCGGTCTCCCACGCCTCGTCGCCGATGACGACGTCGTACTGCCCCCCGGCCAGGACGTCGTGCAGCACTCCGAAGTTCGCGCAGAGGATCTCGTCCATCCGTCGATAGGCCTGGAAGACGTGCAGGTCGTGCTCGGTGCACTCGTCCTCGATATGCGCCGACTCGTTGGCCAGCCACCGACAAGCCGGGTGCACCCGCTCGCCGTGCTGATCGAGCATGGCCGTCACCGGGTGCTGGGTCAGCCAGTCGATCTCGAGCTCGGGACGCAGCGCGCGTAGTTCGCGGGCGACGGCGAGGTCGCGCCGGGCATGCCCCAGTCCGATGGGAGAGGACAGGTACAGCGCACGCGGCGCTCGGTTGGCCGCCCGGCTCCACCGCAGCTGACGGGCTGGCGGTGTCGCAAACCGGGCCACAAAGTCCCGGACGAGCAGGTTGAAGCGCACCGGCTCACGCGCGTCGGGTAGGTGCCCGGATCCTTCGAACACGACGAACTCGCAGCCGAGTTCTTCGGCCAGCCGTCGCGCGCCGCTGACGTGGACGATGCGATCGGCGCTGCCGTGTACGACCAACGTCGGACAGGTGACCCGGCGGACCAGGTCACGGATCACCTCGGCCGAGCCGAGGTACGGCGCGGAGTGCATGGCGATGATCGTCTGCGGATCGGTGTCGTCGAGCGCCCAGCGCACGCAGTCCTCGCGCTGTTTGGTCGAATGCGGCTCGGGAAAGGCCTGCCCGAAGAAGAACTCCGCGAATCCGGGCCAGTCACGCAGCCAGTAGTGCCGGTTGAATTTGTCCCAGCCCTCATTGGTGTCCAGCTCGTCGTCCCACCTGACCTTCTGCTGACTCGGGAGGGGATCGGCCAGCGCAGGGACTTTGGGTGCGACGAACACCGCACCGAGCACGCGGTCCGGATACGCGGCCGCCATCCGCAGCCCGAAGCCGGCCCCCCTGGACGCACCGATGATGACCGCTGCGTCAGCTCCGACCGCGTCCAAGATGGCGACGGCGTCTGCCGCGAACTCGTGATCGGCGTAGTCGGCCGGTTCGGTCGGCCGGTCTGATTGTCCACAGCCGCGGCCGTCGAACGTGATCACCCGGTGGTGCCGGGCGAGGTACGGGACCTGCATCTTCCATCGCCGCGACGGGACGATCGACCACGTCGGCAGCAGCAGGATCGTCGGCTCGCCCGTCCCGAAGACCTCGTAGTGGATCTTCACTCCGGACCGTTCGACGTAGCCGTCATCAAGCGGTTCCATGGCGCGCATCGCAGACTCCCTTCTACCTGGCGCTAATGGTGGCCCTGCGCATTGCAATTGCGCTGCAACGAAGTTGCAGCGCCCGTCGCCAGGGTGGCGTGTGACATGAACCAGCACGACCACCCAGGAGGACATCATGGCTATCGACCAGGACAAACTCGGTGCGTTCCTCGGCCGCTTCGTCGGCGATCTCGGGGCGACCATGGCGGCCGGCAACGTCGTCGTCGGCGACCGGCTCGGGCTCTACCGCGAGCTCGCGGCGGCGCCGGCCAGCGCGGAGGAACTCGCCCGGCGCACCACGACCGACCCGCGCTACGTCGCGGAATGGCTGCGCGGCCAGGCCGCCGGCGGCTACGTCGAGTACGACGCGGCTTCGGACA
>JBDTXT010000097.1:0-8226 GCA_040006035.1 Pseudonocardiales bacterium
CGTGATCCCTCGGCCGGTGATCGACAACGACGAGCTGGCCAAGATCTGGCACGTCGACGCCGACGGCGACATGCCTGGTTTCCACAGCGGCTTGATCGACGGTCGTTACCGGGTGCATGGTGGCGGCGAGGCACTCGCCGGCGCACTGGAGCGGGTGCGCCGCGAATCCTCCGACGCCGTCGCGAACGGCACCCGGATCCTCATCCTGTCCGACCGCGACTGCGACGCAGACCACGCGCCGATCCCGGCGTTGCTGCTGACTTCGGCCGTGCACCAGCACCTCATCCGTACCGGTCAGCGCACCAAGGTCGGCCTGGTGATCGAAACCGGTGAGGCGCGCGAAGTGCACCACGTCGCGCTGCTGATCGGCTACGGCGCCGCGGCGGTCAACCCCTACCTGGCCTTCGAGTCGATCGATGACCTCGTGGCCACCGGCGCGATCACCGGCATCTCGTCGGAGAAGGCGATCCAGAACTACGTCAAGGCGCTGTCCAAGGGCGTACTCAAGGTGATGTCGAAGATGGGCATCTCCACGATCGCGTCCTACACCGGCGCGCAGGTGTTCGAGGCGTTCGGGCTGGCCCAGCCGCTCGTGGACGAGTACTTCGGCGGCACGCCGTCGCGGCTTGGTGGGGTGGGCCTGGGCGTGCTCGCCGACGAGTCGGCCGCCCGCCACGCCAGCGCCTACCCGCTGGTGCCGACCGCGCGTGCACACCGCCGCCTGGACGTGGGCGGTGAATACCTGTGGCGTCGCGAGGGCGAACTGCACCTGTTCAATCCCGAAACGGTGTTCCTGCTCCAGCACGCCACCCGACAACGCCGTTATGAACTGTTCAGCGAATACACCGACAAGATCGAGGCGCTCAACCGGGCCGGCGGCACACTGCGCGGCTTGTTCGAGTTCCGCTCCGGCCGCAGGCCCGTCCCGATCGAGGAGGTGGAGCCGATCTCGGCGATCGTCTCCCGGTTCGCGACCGGTGCGATGTCCTACGGCTCGATCTCGGCCGAGGCCCACGAGACGCTGGCGATCGCGATGAACCGCATCGGCGGGCGCTCCAACTGCGGCGAGGGCGGCGAGGACGCGCGGCGCTTCACGCCCGACGACAACGGCGATCTGCGCCGCTCCGCGGTCAAGCAGGTCGCCTCCGGACGCTTCGGCGTGACCAGCCATTACCTCGTCAACGCCGACGACATCCAGATCAAGGTGGCGCAGGGGGCCAAGCCCGGAGAGGGCGGGCAACTGCCCGGCTACAAGGTCTACCCCTGGATCGCCCGCACCCGGCACTCGACGCCGGGGGTCGGGCTGATCTCGCCGCCGCCGCACCACGACATCTACTCCATCGAGGACCTCGCCCAACTGATCCACGACCTCAAGAACGCGAACGCGCAGGCTCGCATCCACGTCAAGCTGGTGGCCGAGTCCGGTGTCGGAACGGTGGCCGCGGGCGTGTCCAAGGCGCACGCCGACGTCGTGCTGATCTCCGGGCACGACGGCGGCACCGGCGCGGCGCCGCTCACCTCGCTCAAACATGCCGGGCTGCCGTGGGAACTCGGGCTGGCCGAGACGCAGCAGACCCTGTTGCTGAACGGGCTGCGCGACCGCATCACCGTCCAGGTCGACGGCGCCTTGAAGACCGGCCGCGACGTCGTCGTGGCGGCGCTGCTCGGCGCCGAAGAGTACGGCTTCGCGACCGCTCCGCTGATCGTGTCCGGCTGCGTGATGATGCGGGTCTGCCATCTCGACACCTGTCCCGTCGGCGTGGCCACCCAGAATCCGGTGCTGCGCGAGCGCTATACGGGCAAGCCCGAGTTTGTCGTCACGTTCTTCGAGTACATCGCCGAGCAGGTGCGTGAGTACCTGGCCGAGCTGGGTTTCCGATCGCTACAGGAGGCCATCGGGCACGTCGAGGTGCTCGACACCAGCAAGGCGATCGAGCACTGGAAGGCCGACGGCCTGGACCTCAGTCCGCTGCTCGCCGTGCCCGAGATGCCTTACGGGACGTCACTCGTGAAGAACCGCGAGCAGGATCACGGTCTGGATGCCGCACTCGACAACACCCTGATCCAGCTATGCGAGGGCGCCCTGCTCGATGGCGCGCCGGTGCGCCTCGAACTGCCCGTGCGCAACGTCAACCGGACCGTCGGCACCATGCTCGGCTCGCTCGTCACCCGCCGCTACGGTGCCGACGGCTTAGCGCCGGGCACGATCGACGTCACCTTCCGCGGGTCGGCCGGTCAGTCCTTCGGTGCCTTCGTCCCGCGCGGGATGACCCTGCGGCTCGTCGGGGATGCCAACGACTACGTGGGCAAGGGGTTGTCCGGCGGTGTCATCGCCGTGCGCCCGCACCAGTTGGCGTCGTTCCGGGCCGAACAGAACGTGATCGCCGGCAACGTGATCGGCTACGGCGCGACCAGCGGCGAGATCTACCTGCGCGGGGTCGTGGGGGAGCGATTCGGCGTGCGCAACTCCGGCGCGACCATCGTCGCCGAGGGCGTGGGCGATCATGCGCTGGAATACATGACCGGCGGAGTCGGGGTAATCCTCGGCCCCACCGGCCGCAATGTCGGTGCGGGCATGTCCGGTGGCCAGGCGTTCGTGCTCGATCTGGACCCGTTGCTGGTCAACCGCGAACTGGTCGAGATCGAGCCGGTGTCGATCGTGGGAGCGCAGACGCTGCGGGCCGTGGTGGCCCGGCACAGCGAGTACACCGATTCGCACGTGGCGCGTGCGCTGCTGCAGGACTGGACCGGCTCACGGGGCCGGTTCAGTGCGATCGTGCCGCGCGACTACAAGCGGGTGCTCGAGGCAACGCGGGCGGCCCGTGCGGCAGGCGAGGACGTCGACGCCGCCGTGATGGCCGCCGCCCGCACCTGACCCTCAACGTGTCCGGGGGTGAACTTGCGGCTGTCGGTGCCGCCCGTGGCTCGGTGACTCACGAGTAGCCCATACGCTGGGCGGGTGACACGCCGCGCAAAAATCGTCTGCACGCTGGGTCCGGCGACAGACAGCCCCGAGCGCTGCCGTGCCCTCGTCGAGGCGGGCATGGACGTCGCCCGCCTGAACTTCAGCCACGGCGAGCACGCCGAGCAGGGTCGCCGCTACCACGAGGTAAGGCAGGCCGCGTCGTCGGCGGGCCGCAACGTCGCGGTGCTGGCCGACCTGCAGGGCCCGAAGATTCGCCTCGGCCGATTTGCCGACGGACCGGTCGAGTGGGCCACCGGCGAACGCGTCCGGATCACGGTCGAGGAGTGCGAAGGCACCCACGACCGCGTCTCGACGACGTACAAGCAACTGGCCGATGATGTGCGCCCCGGCGACAAGTTGCTCGTCGACGACGGCAACATCGCTCTGGTCGCCGTCGAGGTCGAGAACTGCACCGACGTCGTGTGCGACGTGACCGAGGGCGGCACGGTCAGCAACAACAAGGGGTTGTCCCTGCCTGGGGTCACCGTGAGCGTCCCGGCCATGTCCGACAAGGACGCCGAAGACCTCGCGTTCGCACTGCGCCTCGGTGTCGACTTCATCGCCCTGTCTTTCGTGCGCAACGCCGAGGACGTCAAGCTCGTGCACCGGGTGATGGACGAGGTCGGCATCCGCCGTCCCGTCATCGCGAAGATCGAGAAGCCCGAAGCCGTCGACCGACTCGAGGACATCGTGCTCGCCTTCGACGGCGTAATGGTTGCCCGCGGCGACCTGGGCGTCGAGATGCCGCTCGAGCAGGTACCCGTCGTGCAGAAGCGGGCAATCGAGATCTGCCGCAACAACGCCAAGCCGGTGATCGTCGCCACCCAGATGCTGGAATCGATGATCACCCATTCGCGGCCCACGCGGGCCGAAGCCTCCGATGTGGCCAACGCCGTCATCGACGGCGCCGATGCGGTGATGCTCTCCGGCGAGACCAGCGTCGGCAAGTACCCGGTGCAGGCGGTAGCCACGATGAGCCGCATCATCTCCTCGGTCGAGAACTCGGGCATCCGGGTGTCGGAGCTGCAGCACCAGCCCCGCACTTCCGGCGGCGCGATCGTCAAGGCAGCTAAGGACATCGGCGACGCGCTGGGTGCGGTTGCGCTGGTCGCGTTCACCCAGACAGGCGATACGGCGCGCCGGCTGGCCCGGCTGCAACCGACCCAGCGTCTGCTGGTGTTCACCCCGGTCGAGCAGGTGCAGCGCCAGATGGCGCTGTTGTGGGGCGCCGAGGCCCACCTGGTGTGGACGGTGAAGACCACCGACGACATGGTGCGCCAGGTCGACTCCGCGCTCGTCAACCGCAGCGTGTGCCGGCCAGGGGATCTCGTCATCGTCGTCGCAGGCACCCCGCCGACGACTCCGGGGGCGACGAACACCATTCGCGTACACCGTATCGGTGACGTCGTACGCAATGACAGCTGAGCTGCCGCCGCGCAAAGTGTCGCGGCACAGTGGCAACGAGGTCGAGGATCTCGGCACCGATTACGACTCCGACGATGCCGGCGGCCAGCCAGGTCAGGTGGTTGTCGACGGACTGGTGCGACTTCTCGGTCTGGAGAAGATCGAGGAGGACATCTTCCGCGGGGTCAGCCCACAGTCGCGCTGGCAGCGAGTGTTCGGCGGCCAGGTAGCCGGCCAGGCTCTTGTCGCGGCCGGGCGCACCGTGGCGCCGGATCGGCACGTGCACTCGCTGCACTCGTACTTCATCCGCCCGGGCGACCCGGCCGTGCCGATCGTCTACGAGGTCGACCGGGTGCGCGACGGCCGCTCGTTCAGCACCCGCCGGGTCGTGGCCGTCCAGCACGGCAAACCGATCTTCTCGCTGTCGGCGTCCTTTCAGCTCGACCAGCCCGGCATCGACCACCAGTCCGACATGCCTGACGCGCCATCGCCGGAGTCCCTGCCGACGCTGGAGCAGCGCTATTCCGACTCTCCTGACGCGGCGGCGTTCTTCAAGACGCTGCCCCGGCCGATCGATCTGCGCTACGTCGACGATCCGCCGTGGCAGCAGCACGCGAACGGCCCACGCGCCGGGTTGACACGGGTGTGGATGCGGGCCAACGGACGATTGCCCGACGACCCGCTGATGCATGTGTGTGTGCTGACCTTCGCCTCGGACATGACGCTGCTGGACTCGGTGCTGGTCCGCCACGGACTCGCGCCCGGCCTCGACCCGATCTCGATGGCCTCCCTCGATCACGCCGTGTGGTTCCAGCGGCCGTTCCGAGCCGACGAGTGGTTGCTCTACGTCTCACAGTCGCCGTCAGCCTCGGGCAGCCGCGGCCTGGCCACCGGCCGGTTCTATTCGCAGGACGGCCGCCAGGTGGCCAGCGTGGTGCAGGAGGGCATGATCCGGATTAGCGCCAGCAGTTGACGTTCGACCGATCATGAGGTGAACTGCCCTTCACTGCTGCGATCTGGGGAGTCTTGTATGTCACGAACGCGCGATTTGTTAATCACAATTGGGGCGATAGGGGCAACCTGCCTAGCTGCCGCGACTCCAATCTTTGCTGCGCCCTCCGGCGGTGGCAGCGTCGGCAATAATGCCGACACAGCCAAGACGGCGACGACGCTTGACCGATCGGCGGCTCTCGTCCGGCTCGCGTCAAGCCCCCTCAGCACGTCCTCGCGCACCCATCCCCTCTCCGGTCGCAAGATCGATTTCACCAGTGCGACAGTGCGCAACGAGCGGGCCGCGCTCGCGGCGCAACGCAACGCACTGAAGACCTGGTTGCGGGACAACACCCCAGCCGTCCAGGTGACGGGCGAGTACGACACTTCACTGAATGCCCTCGCGGTGAAGCTCAACGGCACCCCACTGGCCACGATCGCGGCCGCGCCAGGCGTGACCTCGGCCCAGTACGAGAGCCTCTACCGGCCCACAGCCGACAACGACCCCGACCTGCAGATCATCCACGCTCAGCAGGCCTGGGCCCAGGCCAGTGTTGGCGGCAGCGCGAACGCGGGCCGCGGCGTCAAGGTTGCCATCGTCGACACCGGCATCGACATCACCCACCCGTGCTTCAGCGATGCCGGATTCCCGGCCCAGACCCAACTCGGCGACCGGCGGTTCACCAACAACAAGGTCATCGTGGCCAAGGTCTTCTACAACAAGGCTGCGGTGAACGGTTTGACGGCCGAGGCGATCCAGGAGCACGGCACGCACGTCGCCGGGACCGCGGCCTGCGATCTGGACACCCCGGCCAACGTCGACGGCGTCGCGATCCCTTACCCGATGTCAGGGGTCGCGCCGGCAGCACTGCTCGGTAACTACAACATTTTCCCGGGCGAGGTCACCAACGCCCGCTCCGAGGACATCCTGAATGCCCTCGAGGCGGCCTATGCAGACGGCTTCGATGTGGCCAACATGAGCCTCGGTGGCGGATCGCACGGCCGCGACGACTTGCTCGCCATGGGCGTGGACAACCTCGATGTCGCCAACATGGTGGTAGCGGTGGCTGCAGGCAACAGCGGCCCCGGGCACTACACGGTCGAATCCCCGGGCAAGGCCGTTCGCGCACTGACGGCCGGCGCCTCCACGGTCGGGCACTTTGTCGGCGCGCCCTTCAGATCCGGGACGTTCACGACGGGCCTTGCATCCGGCGACTTCGCCACCGTCTCCAGCGACCTCACCGCAGTTCTCGGCGTCGTCGCAGGGACGATCGGCGGGTTGGGCGACGCCTGCGCTGCGCTGGCCGGCGGCTCGCTCAGCGGCAAGATCGCAGTACTGTCGCGGGGTACCTGCTCGTTCTCGGCCAAGATCCGCAATGCGCAGGCTGCCGGTGCCGTCGCCGTCATCGTCGTGAACAACGTGGCGGGTGACCCGACGGCGATGGGTCAGGACGGCACCGCGAATCAGCCGACCGTCCCGGCATACATGGCTGGCCTTGCCACTCGGTCCGCCCTGGTGGCGCGCAACGGTCAAAGCGGCACCATCGGCGCCACCTTGAGCTACGTGCGATCGGGCAACGATGACATCATGGCCGGCTTCTCCAGCCAGGGCCCAACGGATGTGGATTACCGCGTGAAGCCCGACGTTGTGGCGCCGGGCGTCAACGTGCTCAGTTCCATTCCGCACCAGTTCTGCGACGTCGCGCCCTGCTTTGCGTTCTTCCAGGGCACCTCGATGGCCACGCCGCACCTGGCCGGCTCCGCTGCGGTGGTCCGTGGCGCCCACCCGGCCTGGACGGCTGCACAAATCCGTTCGGCCATCGTGAACACCGCCGACCAGAACGTCCTCAAGGACTACAAGACGGGGCTAGCAGTCGTCAAGGATGTCAACGTCGTCGGTGCGGGCCGGGAGAACCTGCTCTCCGCGGTGGGGGCGAAGGCAGCTCTCAGCCCGGTGAGTACCAGTTTCGGTGCCGTGCCTTCGGGTGCCGGTGTGACCCGAACCGTCTCCGTGTCGATCACCAACTTCTCTTCCGTGACGAGAACGTTCACGGTGTCGGTGGACTCAGTGGTCGGCGCTGGTGTCACCTTCACGGTCAATGGCGCGACGCTCACGCTCGCAGGGGGAGCAACTGGTCGGGCGTACGTGACGATGCATGAGGCGCAGGGTGCTGCCAGAGGCGACCATCAGGCGCGCCTGAAGGTGGTCCGCCTCGGCATCGAGGTGGCGCACGCGGCGGTCTACGCCTTTGTGAAGTAGCCGACGGCTCGGGCGCCGCAACTGGCGGCGCCCGAGCCTTCGTCAGCCGATTCGCCATCGCCCCGGTGGGGCGGCGCCGAACCGGGACCCTAGGCCTCAGCCAGCCTGCGCCACGCGGCTTCGATGTGGCGATGCTCGGTGAGCGGCGAACCCATGGCCATCCGCAGCGCCACATTGCCGTTGACGAGCGTGTGCGTGAGGTAGAGCTCGCCCGAGGCGTTCACCCGGTCCATCAACGCGCGGGTGGCCTCGTCGCCGGCCCGCAGCCGGAAGGTGACGAGTGCGAGCGGGTGCGGCGCGACCAGCTCGAAACGCTCGTCCGCGGCGACCCACGACGCGAACTCCTGCGCCAGCGCCACGTGCCCGCGGATGTGCGCGCGCAGGCCCTCGGCGCCGTACCAGCGGATCACGGCCCACAGCTTCAGCGCCCGGAAGCGGCGCCCGAGCGGCACCTGCCAATCCCGGTAGTCGATCACGGCACCGGACTCGGTGGCGGAGTTGCGCAGGTACTCGGGCAGGATCGACAGCGCGCCGATCAGTGCCGCGCGATCTGCGACCCAGAACGCGTCGCAGTCGAAGTTGGTCAGTAACCACTTGTGCGGGTTGG
>JBDTXT010000098.1:0-8184 GCA_040006035.1 Pseudonocardiales bacterium
TTCAGACCGACGTCGGCCACCGCCCATCCGGCGCCGAGCGAGATGACCGTGCCCAGCACAGTCAGGGCCTGCCGAAACGGGGCGCCGAGGGCGGTGTAGGCCGTGTCCATCAATGCGTAGGACCCGGCAGCGATCTCAGTCGCCCAGACATTCTCGCTGAAGGTCCCGGTTCCGCCCGCGTTGATGATGTCGCCGCCGACATCGGCCGCAGCCGCCAGGAGCAGGGCCATGGCGGCTTCGGTGTCGCCGAGGCGGTCAGCGCTGGGCGCTACCAGCATGAGGTGGCCCTCGTAGCCCATGACGCCGCGCACGCTCAGCCCGTGTGACCGGGCGAGGTCGGCCAGGCCACCGGCCTGCTCCGGCCGGCAGCCGCAGCGCGGCAGCCCGACGTTGACATCGATCAGCACCTCGCGCACCCCGCCGGCCGCCGCGGCCTCGATCGTCTCGGCCGAGTCGACCGTCACCGTGACCCGCGCCCCCGCCTGGACCACGGCGCCGAGCCGGCGGGTGTCGAGAACCTCGTTGGCCAGTAGCAGGTCCTCGCCCAGGCTGGCGGCGGCCATGGCCTCGACTTCACGGATCGTGGCGCACGTGAAACCGACGTGACCGTTGTCGCGCTGCAGCCGAGCCAGGCTGGTGCACTTGTGCGCCTTGACGTGGGGCCGCAGTCGTGCGCCCGGCAGCGCAGCGCTCATCGTGTCGAGGTTGAAGCGCAGCGCGTCCTGTTCAACCAGCAGGGCGGGCGTTTGCAGTTCCGTGATCAGCATGGGCGTCCCTTAGATAGGGCCGAGGACGTGCCGGATGTGATCATTGGCGAATCGCCCGCCCGGATCGAGTTCGGCGCGCACGGCTTGGAAACGGTCCCACGCCGGGTAGCGAGCGGCGAGGGCGGCGGCATCGAGCAGGTGCCGCTTGCCCCAGTGCGGCCGTCCGCCGTGACTGAGCGCGATGTCCTGCACCGCCTCGAAATAGGGACGCCATGGCATGCCGCGGTACATGTGCACGGCCAGGTACGCCGTCTCGCGTCCGTACGCGGGGCTGAGGAACGCCGCTTCGTCGCCGGCGACGAAGCGCACCTCGATGGGGAAGTTCACCGCGAAGCCACGGCGGTCGATCACGGCCAGGATGTCGGCGAGCGCGCCGGCGCAGGCCGCGCGGGGCAGCGCCCATTCCATCTCGGTGAAGCGAACGGTGCGGGTGCTGACGAAGCTGCCGACACTCGTGTCGACGCGGACCGACGACGACATCAGCCGGGTGAGTGCGCGGTTGAGCCGCGGGATCTGGGCCGGCGCCCGCCGTCCCAACCGGCAGAGCAGATCGTGCACCTGGTTCTCGACCGCGCTGCTGAGATGCCGCTGGGCCCAGCTCCGGGCCCCGGCGGCCGGCTCGTCGGTGCGGTTGTTCATCTTGGACAGCACCAGGGGCGAGTGCGGGAAGGCGAAGAACTCGAAATGGTCGTTGCCGTCGACCAGTTCGTCCAGCCGGGCTACGGCCTCGGCCAGCGGACGCACCAACACCTCAGCCCGCAGGTTGAACGCTGGCACCACCCGCAGCGTGCAGGCCGTGATCACCCCGAGCGCGCCGAGGCTCACCCTGGCCGCTTGCAGCACCTCGGCGTTCGCGGCCGTGCACTCCAGCACACCGCTGTCGGCGAGCACCAACTCCACGGCTTCGACCTGGGTGGCGAGATTGCCCAAGAGCCGTCCGGTCCCGTGTGTCGCCGTCGAGATGGCTCCGGCCACGCTCTGCCGGTCGATGTCACCGAGGTTCGGCAGGGCCAGGCCGTGTGCGTCCAGCAGCCGGTTCAGCTCATGCAGCCGGGTACCCGCGGCAACTCGCACCAGGCCGGCCTCAGCATCGACGTCGAGCACGCCGGTGAGACGGTCCAGCGAGATCAGCGAACCGCTGGTGCACACCAGATCGCCGAAAGAGTGCCCGGCGCCGGCGACGCGTACCGTGCGCCTCGCCTCGGCTGCGCGCTGCACCGCAGCCGATACCTCCTCGACCGAGCTCGGGTGCTCGACGACGGCCGGTGCGCAGCTCTGATCGCCGGTCCAGTTGGTCCAGCCGCTCACCCGCCGGCTGCCGACTGCCCGCTGCGTGTCGCGCGTCCGTCGACCACGGCCGGCGGACCGGCCTGCCCGCGAGCTAGTCGCGGCCGCAGTCCGACCAGCCACCAGAGGGTCGCGAGGACGAGGCCACCCAACACGTAGTAGTCCGCCTTGTGGAACAGCTGCGGCAGCGTCAGCGCGAGCACCACGGCGACGAGCCAGATCAGGGTCGCGACGAATACCGGCCCCGCGAACCGGCCGAGACTGAACGCACCCGGCGTCGCGCTGAGCACGCGGCGCTTGGCGCCGTAGGCCAGGACGGTCAGCAGGTACACCAGATAGGGCACGAGGGCGGTCGCGCCGACCAGGGTGCCGAAGGCGTTGCCACTGTTGTAGCCGTAGATCATCACTGCGACGCAGATGAGGTAGGACGTGATCAGCGCGGGGACCGGGGTCTTGGTCTTGGTATTGACCCGGCTCAACAGCTTGGACGCGGGCAGCATGTTGTCGCGCGCCATTGCATAGATCAGCCGGGTGTTGGCGGCCGCGGCCACCACTGTCAACGCGAACATCGAGAAGACCACGATGGCGACGAACGTCTTGGCCAGCCCCTCGCCGATCCAGTACTGGAACACACCCGGCAGGCCGCCCGCGCCGAACACCTCGGCGCTCGGAATCGCGATGGTGAAGCCGATGAGGGCGACCATGCCGAACACCACCGACAGCACCACCGAGCCGATCATCGCCCGCGGCACCGACCGCTTCGCGTCGAGCGCCTCCTCGGACATGTCGGCGGCGGCCTCGAACCCGACGAGCGTGTAGACGCCCACCAATGACGCGAGCACGAACGCGTACCAGAGGGACTGTCCCGGCGGGTGAGGGTGCTGACCGAGGAAATCGATGCCGTGTCCCGTCGGCTTGTAGTCCCCGACCCACAGGAAGAAGAGCACGACGGCGAGCACCACGGTGCCGACGATCTCGGTGAACACCGCGACGTTGTTGACCCGGGCCGCGACCTGAACGCTGATGATGTTGACCAGATAGGCCACCGTGAGCAGCAGGATCGCGATGAACAGGGTCAGCCGCTGGGTCGGCGTGTCGACCCCGAGCACGTACTCGCTCAGCGGTGCGGCCGCCAGGAACATGATGCCCGGCAGCCCGACTGCCCCGTACATGATGCCAAGCGCTCCGACGAACCACCCGTACGTGGGGCTGACGAGCCGCGCGGCCCACTGGTAGTTGGCCCCGGCCAGCGGAATGCGGGTGGCCAGTTCCGACAGGATGAGGGCCACCAGCAGCTGGCCGATACCCACGAGCGGCCAGATCCAGATGCTCGCTGGGCCGAGCTCGGTGATGCCGAAGCCGAAGTTGAGGAAGATGCCGGTGGTGATCGAGATGATCGAGAAGGCCACCGAGAACACCGAGAACCAGTGCAGGGATCGCCGCAGTTCCTGCCGGTAGCCGAATCCCGTGACGACCTGCTCGTCGTCGCGGACTTGTTCGGTCATGTCTCCTCCTGCTGGTCGCAGCTGAGCGAGATGAGTCGGGTGTTCAACGGTGGCAGGCCGGCCACCAAGTGTTAAACAGCGAAAACGGCGTCCGGCTACAACCAGAGGTTGTTAATCCCACGGCGTGGTCGGACAATCACCGGTCATGGACGCGCACACCCGCCGGCTGCGCTACTTCGTCGCCGTCGCCGAGGATCTGCACTTCAGCCGCGCCGCAGCCCGGCTGTTCGTCGCCCAGCAGGCGCTGAGCAAGCAGATCCACGAGCTCGAATCCGACTTGGGTACCCAACTGCTCCACCGCAACACTCGCAAGGTCGAGCTCACCCCCGCAGGCGAGGCGTTCCTGGTGGCGGCCCGCGAGGCACTGGCGGCGTTCGACGAAGGGGTCGATGCCGCCCGCCGGGCCGCACAGGAGAGCTACGACGTGCTCAAGGTCGGCTTCGTGGTTGGGGCGGCGCTGGCGCTGACGACGCCGATTCTGGCCGAGTTCACCAAACGCCATCCACAGGTTCGCCTCGACCTGCACGAGTTCCCGCTGCGCGATTCCGCTGCCGGGCTGGCCGAGGGCTCAACCGACGTCGCGTTCATCCGGCTGCCGATCTCGGTGCCCCATCTGGAGTTCGAACCGGTCTTCGTCGAACCTCGGGTGGCGGTCGTGCCGGCCGGGCATCGGCTGGCCGCGCGCCAGTCCGTCGGCGTCGCCGAACTGCTCGACGAGGCGCTGACCATCGGGCATTCGCCTGACGTCGCGTGGCGCGATTTCTGGTCGCTGGCCGCCTACCGCCACGGTGCGGCGCCGCCGAGACTGATCGGCACCAACTCCCCCACCGAGGAGATGCATCTGGTGGCGGCCGGGATCGCCATCACCGTGACCGCCGCCGCACTGTCTCGCATCACCGAGGACTCGACCGGGGTCAGCTTCGTACCGATCGACGACATCCCCGGCAGCGCGCTCGTCGCCGCGTGGCGTCCGGGGGGCGGCGCGGCGGCGCTCGTCGAACAATTCCTCGCCGTCACCCGCGACGTCCGCGACCGCGAGGTCGAGACCGTGCACGCCATCGAGCACCCCGTGCTCAGCCCTGCAGCATCTCGGTGAGTTGACCGGCGACAACATCCCAGCGCCAGTCGCGCTGCACCCAGGCCCGCCCGGCCGCTCCGAAGCGGGCCTGCAGGTCGCCATCACCGAGCAGCAGGCTCAGCCGCTCGGCGACGGCCTGCTCGTCACGGCCGTCGACGATGAAGCCGGTCTCGCCGTCGCGCACGGCGGCCGGTGCCCCGCCGGAGTCGCCGGCCAGCACGGGCAGGCCGGTGGCCGATGCCTCCAGGTAGACGATGCCGAGCCCTTCGACGTCCATGCCGGCGCGCCGGGTGCGGCACGGCATCGCGAACACGTCACCGGCTGCGTAGTGCGCAGGCAACCCGGCCCACGGCACCGCCCCAGTGAGGACCACATGCTGCGCCACCCCGGCCCGCTCGGCGATCGAGGCCAACTCGGCGCGATACGGGCCGGATCCGACGATCAGCAGTGCGGCGCCGGACACCTGCTCGCGGATGGCCGGCAGGGCCCGGATCAGGCTGTCCTGGCCCTTGCGGCGGACCAGCCGGGAGACGCAGACGATCACCGGCCGATCCAGCAGGCCGTACCGGGCTCGGACCGCGGATCCGTCGACGCCGGGGTGGAACGTCTCGACGTCGACTCCGGGTGTGAGCCGGCGCATGGCCGCGTGCGGTCCGAACGCGCCGCGCAGCCGGTGGTGGGTGTACTCGCCCAGGTAGGTGACGATGTCGCAGTGCTGACCGATCCGCCGCAGCGCCTGACGGGCGCCGGGCAGCATGGCCCAGCCGATCTCGTGGCCGTGCGTCGAGGCGACGATGCGCTTGGCACCCGCGGCCCGCATCGTAGGCGCGAGCAGGCCGAGCGGGGCCGACGCACCGAACCAGACGGCCGTGCAACCGTGGGCCCGCAGTGTCTGCACCGCCTGGCGCCGTGCCGACAGGGTCGGCAGCAGCATCCCCGTTTCGGCCCGTACGACAGGAAAGGGCTGCGCGGCGTCGAAGCGGCCCGAGCCGTCGTAATCGGAGGCGTACACCACCACCGAGCCCTCGGGCTGTCGAATGGCTAATTCGTGGACGAAGGACTGGATTCCACCCTGGCGCGGCGGAAAGTCGTTGGTCACGATCAGCGTGCGCCTCACCCCAGCGTTCCGACGAGGTAGCTGCGCCACTGGGCGGTGAAGGCGGCCGGGGTCAGGTGCAGCACCGTGCGCAGCGCGGCGCTCAGAGCGCTAGCCCCCACGTCGGGCGAGGCACCGACGAGCCGGTAGACCTTCACCAGTCCGTCCTGGCCCGCGCGGGCGGCGATGAGGCGGCAGGCGAGCCAGGCCTCCTCGTACACCTGCGGCAGTCGGGCCGCGCCTGGCGCGAATTCGGCGTCGCCGGGCAGCGCGGCCGGCAGGGTGCCACCCGCGACCTCCTCGCGTAGTTCGCTCGCCGCCACCGAAACCGGCTGCGGGTTGCCCAGGTTAGCGACGTACTCGGCCAAGCCCTCGACCAGCCAGCGCGGCGAGGCCTGGCCAGTCGCGCTCGCGCTCGCGATGTGCGTGAGCTCGTGTTGGACGACGACGCGCAGGCCGGCCGCCGTGAGCGTGCTCAGTGCGCTGGGATTCAGCACGAGACGCTGCCCGGAGCGAGTGCCGTTGACCGGATCCGGCGCGTCAGACACCGTCACGGCCGAGACGTCGGTCAGGGCGCTGCCCGCCCCGGCTAATGCGCTCAGCTCCGCATCCGACGCCGGCACCAGCACCGCGACCTGGCGGCTCCAGCCCTGGCCCCAGACAGCGCTCACCACCGGCACCGCCGCATCGACGATCGCAGCCAGCGGCGCGAGCTGTGACGCGGCCTGCGGGTGCCCAAGGACCAGGCTCGAGGCCCCGCGCACGACCACCAACGGCCCGTAGTCCCACGGCCCGCGCCAGCTGGCACCGCCCAATTCGGCCAGGTCGGAGTCACCGGCGAGGTAGACCTGGCCATGGCGCTGGGTGAACGTCCACCACAGGTCGTGGACGCTCGGCTGCGCATCCACCACCTTCAGGGCGTAGGCCAATGAGACGCGCACGATCAGCGCGGGTGCGCCGAGGCGTTTCGCGGCAGCCGTGCCAGCGGCGGGCTCGGTGACCGGCGCGCTGAGCGAATAGCGCCAACTCTGCAGCGGCACCTGAGCGATATTGGTGATCTGCGCCTGTTGCCTCGTCCGGAAGTCGCCCGCGGCCTCGGCCGTGTCGAGGTCGGCGAGGAAGGCGGACGGAGACCGCGCCAGCACTGCGGCGGCGTGGCGGGTGAGCACGGCGCTCACCTGAGCGATCGTCGGAGCCCCGGGCCCGGAACCGAGACTGGAGCCCGAAGGCGCGTGGTGAGCTCCGGATCCCCCGCACCCGGCAAGCAAGAACCCGAACACGACGACAGCCGCGCACCTGATGCGCGGCCGTCGCCGGGGGGTCACTCTTCGGTTATAGCTCAGGGCAGGCGGGTGGCGCCCACGATGTCACCGAGGTGGCCGTTCAGTGCCACGATCTTGACGCTCTCGCCGGGTTGCGGTGCGGAAACCACCATGCCGTTGCCGATGTAGATCTCGACGTGGCCGATGGGCGAATAGAGGAAGACGAGATCTCCGGGTAAGAGTTGGCTCAGCGCAACGTGCGTGCCGTAGCCGTACTGCTGCTCGGCCGAGTGCGGCAGCGCCACCCCGACCGATGCCCATGCCGCCATCGTCAGGCCCGAACAGTCATAAGCGTCAGGCCCGGAGGCGGCGAAGACGTATGGCTTGCCCACCTGGGCTATGGCGAACTCGGCCGCCTGGCGGCCCTGCGCGGTGCCGCCGTGCGCGGGGACGCTGACGGTGACCTTTGCGACGGCGGCCGCGGGGGCGGGTGGGCTGATGGTGCGCAGGAAGGCGGCCCGCTGGGCGGCGGTCAAGGTGGCGAGCAGCGTCGTGTACTTGTCGATCTGCTGCTGGACCGCATCCTTCTTCTTGCCCAGTGCGTCACGCTTGGCCGTCGCGGTCGCCAGCAGCGACTTGGCCTGGTGATCGGCTTCGGACGAGGACTTCTTGGCCGCGGTGGCTCGGGCGATCATCTGGGCGGTGTGCGATGACATCACGCTCAGGGTGTTGAGCTGATCGAGGTAGCTCTGCCCGTTGTTGCTCGACAACAGTGCGCCGGTGGCGCTGAAGGAGCCGCCCTCGTACTGCGCGGCGACGGTCTGGGTGAGCTGGACCCGGGCCTTGCGGTAGGTGGCCTGCGCCTGGTTAGCGGCCAGGCGGGCGTGATCGGCCTTGTGCAGCTTGGCGTCGACGTCGGCCTGCGCCTGGTTGAAGGTCTCGACGAGCTGCGAGTTCTGCACGGCCAGGGTGCCGAGTTGCTGCTGCACCGACGCCACCGTCGGCGGCGTGGCGGGCTCCGGCGGCGTGGCTGAGGCGCTCGGTATGAGAAAGGCTGCAGCGCTTAGGGCTGCGAGACCGGCTATGGCAGGCCGGAGTCGGCGGGAGAGTCGATTCGCCACTATTGGCGGAACTCCATTCTTCCTAGTCCGCCTACCGAGTTAGCTGACGGGTTCGGGCCGGAAGTAGC
>JBDTXT010000099.1:0-8182 GCA_040006035.1 Pseudonocardiales bacterium
CGTCCCGACCGGGGTGCTCGGCGATCTCGAGGACGAGATCAACGAGGTGCTGCTTCGCGATCTCGAGGTGCGCGCTTTCGTCACCAACCAGGAGGAGGCGCGCCGGCTCGGTGCCATCGCGATGTTCGGCGAGAAGTACGGCGACGAAGTGCGCGTCGTCGAGATCGGCGACTACTCCCGCGAACTGTGCGGCGGCACGCACGTGGCGCGCAGTTCGGTCATCGGCATGGTGAAGCTGCTCGGCGAAGCCTCGATCGGCGCGGGGGTGCGTCGGGTGGACGCCCTCGTGGGACTGGATGCGTTCCGGTTCCTGGCCCGCGAGCACGTGCTCGTCAACCAGCTCTCGAGCGAGTTCAAAGCGCAGCCCGAAGAGTTGCCGGACCGGATCAATGCGGTGCTCGAACGGCTCAAGACGGCCGAACGTGAACTCGATCGGCTTCGCGCAGCCGCGGTCCTGGCCAGTGCCGCGTCACTGGCGGCGGGGGCGGAGCAGATCGGCCATGTGCAGTTCGTCGGCGCCCAGGCTCCGCCCGGAGTGAGCGGCAACGACCTGCGCTCGCTGGCGTTGGACGTGCGCGGCCGGCTGCGCCAGGGCGATCGCGCGGTCGCGCTGCTCGCCTCGCCGGCCGGTACCAGCGGCGTCGCGTTCGTGGCCTCGGTCAACGACGCTGGCCAGGCCGCCGGTCTGGCCGCCGGAGAAATCGTCCGCGCCTTCGCTCCAGTCCTCGGCGCCCGCGGCGGCGGGAAGGCCGACCTGGCGCAGGGCGCCGGCGGCGACCCCGCCAACCTGCCCGCCGCCATATCCGCCGCCAAGAAGGCGATCAGCGACGCCACCAACCAATGAGTGGCACCTGGCTGGGGGTGGATGTCGGCACCGTTCGGGTCGGGGTGGCTCGCAGCGATCCGCGGGGCGTGCTGGCTACGCCCGTCGTCACGCTGGCTCGCGATACCAAGGACAATCGCGACATCGCCGAGTTGGCAGAGTTGGTCCGTGAGTACGGCGCGGTGGGCGTGGTGGTCGGGCTGCCGCGCACGCTGCGTGACCGGGAGGGTGCCTCGGCGATGATGGCGCGCGAGTACGCTGAAGCTTTGGCTAAGGCCATTAGTCCGATACCCGTGCAACACGTGGACGAACGCCTGACCACGGTGAGTGCGCAGCGTAAGCTCGCGCAGAGCAACGTGCGAGGACGGGCAAAGCGCGCCCTGGTGGATCAGGTTGCTGCGGTTGAGTTGTTGCAGCACTGGCTTGACATGCGTAAGGCATGAGGGCGTGCGAAGACCGTGGTGGCACGGATGTATCCACGATGACGGACGGAGTCTGCAGGCGTGACGCAACGGGAGCGCGAGTCGCTGACCGAGCCCGATCTGGATTCCTTGCTGTTTGGGCCCGAAGACGAGGGTGAGGGCGTCGAGGTTACCGAGCACCCCTCGGGCGCGCACGCCATTGCTGCCCAGAGGTCGAGCCGGATGGACCGGCACGCCCACAAGCGCCGGCGGCGGGTTCGCCGCCATCGCCGGGTCTTCCTCCTGCTGACGGCATTCCTCGTGGCGGTCGTCGTGGTCCTCGGCTACGCCGGCTACCGCGTCTATCAGAACCGCTATCACCCGAAGGACTACGCGGGCGCCGGCACCGGTTCGATCTCGGTGGTCGTGCACTCGGGCGACAACGCGTCGGCCATCGGCAAGACGCTGCAGGAGCAGGGGGTGGTGGCCAGCGTCCGGGCGTTCACCAATGCCGCGTCGGCCAACTCGAGCTCGCAGGGAATCGCACCGGGCACCTACCAACTTCACCTGCACATGTCGGCCAAGAACGCCGTGTCACTCCTGCTCGACCCCGCCGCGCGGATCAGCAACGATGTCGCTGTGTTCCCAGGCGCGACGGTGTTCGATGTCGTCCCGCGGATGGCCAAGGCGCTCGGCGTCAGCCCGGCGTCGGTGACCGCAGCCATAGCCGATGTCGAATCTCTCGGCTTCCCGCAGGGATACACGTCGCGCACCGGTCCGCCGGCGTCGGTCGAGGGTTTTCTCTACCCGGCCACCTACTCCTTCGATCCGGGCACGAAGGTAAACGACGCGTTGCAGGAGATGATCACGCAGTTCACCGATCATGCCCGCAGGAGCGGCTTCACCGATAAGGCGCACGCCGCCAAGATCGCTCCGTACGACGCGTTGATCATCGCCTCGATCGCCGAGAAGGAGGCGAAGGCCGAGGCCGACTACCCCAAGGTGGTCCAGGTGATCCTCAACCGGATCAAGATAAAGATGCCGCTCCAGATCGACGCGACGAGCGCCTATGCCGCCAAGCAGAAGGGGATCGACCCGACCAAGGTCGAATACAGCAAGATCGACTCGCCGTACAACACCTACCTCCACGACGGCCTGCCGCCGGCACCGATCGCCAGCCCGGGCGACGCCGCAATGAATGCTGCCGTGCATCCGGCGAAGGGCAACTGGTTGTACTACGTCAACGGTGACGCGCAGGGTGATCTGTTCTTCACCAACAGCGCAGCGGAATTCAAGGTCGCCGCGAAGAAATGCTATGAGCACGGGTGGGGCTGCGCGCCGTCGTGACCCCGGTTCGACGGGCCGCCGTGCTCGGCCGGCCCATCGCGCACTCCCTCTCCCCGCTGTTGCATCGCGCCGCCTACGCCGCGCTCGGCTTGGACTGGCAGTACGAGGCGATCGGGTGCGGCGTGGACGAGTTGGCGACCGTGCTCGCCGAGCGCGACGGCTGGGCCGGTTTCTCGTGCACGATGCCGCTGAAGCACGCCGCTCTGGCGGTCGCTGACGAGGCCAGCCCGGTCGCCACCTTGGTGGGCGCGGCAAACACCTTGCTGCCCCGCAGCGCGGGTGGCTGGGTGGCCGACAACACGGATGTGACCGGAATCGTGGCCGCGCTCGCCGGGGTGCCGGCGCCCCAGGGCGGGGTGGCGGTCCTCGGCGCTGGGGGCACCGCCCAGGCCGCGGTGGTGGCCTTGGCGCAGTCGGGGGTGACGGCCTGCGCCGTGCTGGTGCGCGATGTGTCCCGCGCGGCCGCCGTCGTGGCGACTGCCGCGGCGTGCGGTGTTCGGGTCGACGTCGGCGGGCTGAGTCCGGATGCGGTGCAACTCGGTGCCGGTCTCGTCGTGTCGACGCTGCCGCCCGGCGCCGCGGATGCGCTGGCCGCGCGCGTGTGGTCCCCGGAGCAGACGCTGTTCGATGTCGTTTACGACCCGTGGCCGAGCGTGCTCGCCGGCGCTGTCCAGGTAAGCGGAGGCACGGTGATCAGCGGAGCGCAGCTGCTGCTGCAGCAGGCGGCAGCCCAGGTGGAACTGATGACCGGGCAGCTCGCCCCGGTCGAGGCCATGCGCGCCGCGCTGCGAGCTGCCGCCCCGAACTGCTGCGTCTAGTCCGTCGTTTGACCCCGCCAGCGTAGGAGGTCAGGTGGTGGCCGGCTCCAGGCGGATCACGATCGACTTCGAGGTCGGCGTGTTGCTGCCCTCGGCGGTCGAGTCCAACGGCACCAAGACGTTGGTCTCTGGGAAGTACGCGGCCGCGCAACCCCGTGGCGTCGCGTACTCGACGGCCCGGAAGCCGTCCGCCCGCCGTTCGCCGTCGCTCCACACGCTGATCAGGTCGACCAGGTCGCCGTCACGCAGCCCGCGGTCCCGAAGATCGTCCGAGCTGACGAACACCACCCGTCGGCCGCCCTTGATGCCTCGGTAGCGATCGTCCAGGCCGTACACCGTGGTGTTGAACTGGTCGTGCGAGCGGACGCTCTGCAGCAGCAGGTAGCCCTGCGGAACCTCGACCGTGTCGGGCGGGTTGACGGTGAAGCGGGCGCGTCCGGTCGCGGTCGGGAACGTGCGTGAGTCGCGCGGCCCGTTGGGCAGCACGAAGCCGCCGGGCGCACCGACCCGCTGCTCGAAGGCGTGAAAGCCCGGCACGACGTGCTCGATGTGCTTGCGGATCACCGAGTAGTCCGCGCCCATCCGCGCCCAGCCGACGTCCTCGCCGAACAGCGCGCGGCCGAGGGCGGTCACGATCGCCACCTCGCTGCGCAGGTGATCCGATCCCGGGGCCAGTCGCCCGCGGGAGGAGTGCACCATGCTCATCGAGTCCTCGACGGTGACGAACTGCTCGACGCCACCGCGGACATCACGCTCGGTGCGGGCCAGACACGGCAGGATGAGCGCCTCGCGGCCGTGGCACAGATGCGAGCGGTTCAGCTTTGTCGCCACGTGCACCGTCAAAGCGCACTTCGCCATGGCCGCCTCGGTGACGGCGGTGTCGGGCGTCGCCGCCGCGAAGTTCCCGCCCAACGCCACGAAGACGTCGACCTTGCCGTCACGCATGGCCCGGATCGAATCCACGGTGTCGAACCCGTGCTCGCGTGGCGGATCAAAGCCGAACTCGTCGTGCAGCTTGTCGAGAAAGGTATCGGGCATCTGCTCCCAGATGCCCATCGTCCGGTCGCCCTGAACGTTGCTGTGGCCGCGGATCGGGGCGGCGCCGGCGCCGGGCCGGCCGATGTTGCCGCGCAGCAGCAGGAAGTTGGCGATCTCACGGATGGTGGCAACCGCGTTGCGGTGCTGGGTCAACCCCATCGCCCAGCAGACGACGACGCTGCCAGCCTTGACCACCTCGGACGTGAAGTCTTCGATCTGTTCACGGGTGACCCCACTGTGTGCCTCGATCCGCTTCCAGTCCAGGGCACGCCAGGCAGTGGCCGCGGTCTCGAAGCCGTCGCAGTACTTGTCGATGAACTCGCGGTCGAGCACGGTGCCGGGCTGAGCGTCGTCGCGTTCGACCAGCGCCCGGTTGATGCCCGCGAACAGGGCCAGGTCGCCGTTGACCCGCACCGGCAGATGACAGTCGGCCAGCGTGGTGCCGGGTCCGATCAACCCACGCGGTGTCTGCGGGTTGCGGAATTTGACCAGCCCCGCCTCGCGCAGCGGGTTGATGGCCACGATCCGCGCACCGCGCTTCTTCGCGTCCTCGAGTGCAGTGAGCATGCGGGGGTGGTTGGTGCCGGGGTTCTGCCCGACGACCACGATCAGTTCGGCGTGCGAGGCGATGTCGTCGAGGGTGACGGTGCCCTTGCCGACGCCGATCGCCTGGGTCAGTGCCCTGCCGCTGGACTCGTGGCACATGTTGGAGCAGTCGGGCAGGTTGTTCGTCCCGAGCCGCCGGGCGAGCAGTTGATACACGAACGCGGCTTCGTTGCTGGCCCGCCCGCTGGTGTAGAAGACGGCCCGGTTCGGATCGGGCATCGCCCGCAGCCGGTCAGCGGTCAGCGCCAGTGCATCGCCCCAGGAGATCGGCGCGTAATGCGTGGCGTCCGGGGCCAGGTACATCGGCTCGGTGAGGCGGCCGTTGTGCTCGAGCCAGTGGTCGGGTTGGGCCCGCAGTTCGCGCACCGAATGGGCGGCGAAGAACTCCGCGGTTACCCGTTTTCGGGTCGCCTCCCACGCGACCGCTTTGGCGCCGTTCTCGCAGAATTCGGCGGCCTTGCGACGGTCAGGGTCCGGCCAGGCGCAGCTGGGGCAATCGAAGCCGTCGACGTGATTCATCTTCGACAGCGTCTGCAGGCTGCGTTTCGCACCCATCTCGGCGAGGGCGTACTGCATCGAGTGCGCGATGCCTGGCAATCCGACTGCCGACTTCTTCGGCTTGCCCACGGTGGGCTCGTCCGGTGTCACGTCCTCGGGCATACCCTCGACTTTAGGGCTCGAAACCAGTACCGATCGATGGCAATCGAACAATGGGGGTGACAACCGAGCATGGCGGTGATGACGACCCGGCGGGCTATCGTCCGCATGACCGCGGGGGCCGAGCCGGCTGCGACGCCTGATGACCTGGTGGTCGAGGCGCCGCTCGTGCTCGGTCTGGCCGGCGAGGCTATCGCCACGCTGATGCGCACCCCCGGGCAGGACCTCGAGCTCACCGCCGGGTGGCTGGTCGTCGAGTCCGGGGCGGCTCGCGCCGACGACATCGTGACACTGCGGGCCTGCCGCGAGGACGACACCGATCGAGTGCACATCACCCTGCGCGAGGGCGTCCGTCCGCCGCGTCCACGCGCCTTCGTGACGTCGGCAGCGTGCGGCGTCTGCAGCGCAGACATCCTCGACCTCTCGCTGCTGCGTGAGCAGGCACCCCACGACGAAGGCTGGTCCGTAGCGAGCGCGGTACTCGCGGCACTGCCCGACTCGATGCGCGCCCAGCAGCGTGCCTTCGATCGCACCGGGGGTGTCCACGCGGCGGCACTGGCCACTGCCGGCGGCGAACTGCTCACCGTTCGCGAGGACGTCGGTCGGCACAACGCGGTCGACAAGGTCACCGGGTGGGCGCTGCTTGACGGTCGGCTGCCGGCCACCGGGCACCTGCTCGTGGTCAGCGGCCGGGTCTCCTTCGAGATCGTGCAGAAGGCGATGGCGGCCGGCGTGGCGGGCATCGTCGCGGTGTCGGCGCCGTCCAGCCTGGCCGTCGACCTGGCGCGCGAGCACGACCTGTTGTTGGCGGGCATGGTGCGTGGCGGGCGACTCAACGTGTACGCGGGCGAGCGGCTGATCCGCTAGCTGCTCTGCCCCGAGATGCGCGCACGACCCCGGTTCGGCAGACTCAGCCAGCCGAACGCAGGGAGTAGGAATGACCGAACGTCAACACACGTCACGCCGGGTGTTCCTGGCGGGATCGGCGGGTGCCGCCGCGGCGGTCGCCGCCGGCCCGTTCGCCGCGACGGCCGATGTCGCGGTGGTCGGGGCCGGGCTGGCCGGGCTGACCGCGTCCCGCCGCCTGGTCGCGGCCGGACACTCGGTCATCGTGCTCGAGGCCCGCAACCGCGTCGGTGGCCGGGTGCTGAATCACTCGATCGGCGGCGGCCAGGTCGCCGAGGCGGGCGGTGAGTTCGTCGGCCCGACTCAGGACCGGGTCGTCGCCCTCGCCCAGGCAGTTGGTGTCGGGGTCTTCGAGGCCTACGACACCGGTAACAACATCTACAAGAACGGCCTGATTAACCTGCAGTACAGCGACACTGGGCCGCTCGGCACGGCGCCGCCCGACCCGCTGCTGCTGGTCGACATTCTCAAGCTCAGCCAGCAGGCCGACCTGATGGCCACGAACGTGCCTGTCGCCGCGCCGTGGACGACGCCCAACGCCGAGCAGTTCGACAGCATGACGCTCGAGACCTGGGTGCGCGCCAACTCGATCAACGGCGACGGGATCGTCAAGCTGCTGGCCGCGTTCACCCAGGCGCTGTTCGGCGCCGAGCCGCGTGACGTGTCGTTCCTGTACACGCTGGCCTATGTCGCCGCGGCCGGGAACGCCGCCACGCCCGGAACGCTCGAGCGGCTGTTCAACGTGCGCGGCGGCGCACAGCAGAGCCGCTTCTTGGGCGGATCGCAGCAGATCGCTCTGCGGGTGGCCGCAGCCCTGGGCTCACGCATTCATCTGGGCACGCCGGTCCGGCGGATCACCCAGACCGCGACGGGTGTGACCGTGAACTCCGACCAGTTGACGGTGCAGGCCAACCGGGTAGTCGTTGGCAGTGCCGCCGCCGCTGGCTTCGCGCATCGTCTACGCGCCGCTGCTACCTGCGGCCCGGGACATGCTCACCCAGCGGATGCCGATGGGCGCGCTGATGAAGGCCGAGGCTGTCTACCCGACCCCGTTCTGGCGGGCGAAGGGCCTGACCGGCCAGTTCCTGACCACCAGTGGACCGGTCGGCTACGCGTTCGACAACTCACCGCCGGACGCTTCCAGAGGCGTGCTGGCCGGATTCGTGGGCGGCGCCAAGAACGTGGCCCTCGGCCCCCAGCCGGCCGCGCAGCGACGCGCAGCGGTGCTCGCGCAGTACGCCGAGATTTTCGCCGACAGCCGATTCCTCACGCCCACCGAGTATTTCGACATGGACTTGACGGTCGAGGAGTGGAGCCGCGGTGGGCCCACCGCCCTGTTCAGCCCGGGCGCCCTAGTCGCCTACGGGCATGCGCTGCGTGAGCCGGTCGGGCGCATCCATTGGGCCGGTACGGAGACGTCAGACTATTGGCAGGGCTACATGGACGGCGCGGTGCGCTCCGGCGAACGTGCCACAGCCGAGGTCGTGGCCGCACTCTAGGTCCCCGGCGCCAGGACACCGTGGCAGTACACGGGGCAAAGCGGGAGTTTTTTCCCAACTGGACAAGAACGCCTCGACAGGGCACCT
>JBDTXT010000100.1:0-8177 GCA_040006035.1 Pseudonocardiales bacterium
GGGCCTCGGTGGGCTCGGACAACGTCAACCGCCGCTCGTGGACGCACGACTCGGAGCTGTCCTGTGCCGTGCTGGACGAGACGCTCGACGATCGCGAACCGGTGTGCGTCGACCGCTTCGGGGACGGCGCCCGGCGCTTCGCCCGGGGCCTGCGCCTGCAACTGGCGCGCGAGCACCTGGACCGGGCTGAGGGCGACGACGCGGATCTGCTCGACCCGGTGGCGGTGTTCGACGCGTTCGCCGCCAGCGCCCAGCGGCTCGATCAATGGCATGACGGTGGGCAGCGCGGGCCGCGACCACCCGGGCGGGTGCGGGTGTACCGGCAGGACCCGATCCCGCGCCGCACGCAGGCGTGGGCCGCGCAGCTGTACCGCTCGTTCTACGACCCGGACGGCCGGCCGCGGGAGCTACGCCGGCGCGGGAAATTCTGACGGGCCGTCCCGCAAGTGGTCAATTGCAAGTCGCCACCCGACGAGGCACCTGACGGGAAAAACTGATCGATCAGGCGCGCAGGCGCTCGAGGGTCTGCGCGAGGCGGCGGGCGCGGGTCTCCTCGCGCTTGGCGCTGGTGATCGACTCGACCCACTCGCGGCGATGAGTGAACGACTGGCGCTCGAACGCGGCTGCTGCGGCGGGGTCGGCCGCCAGAGCGGCACCGAGATCGGCAGGGATGACCAACACCCGCGGGCTGTCGTCCCGTTCGACGCTCACCTGCACCGTCTCGCCGATGGCGACGCCGGCGGTTTCGCGGGTCACTTTGTGCATGCCGAGGCAGACCCGCCCGGCGCCCATCGACATGGTCGAACTGGCGAAGGGCGTCCCGTTGAGGGTTCCGATGACTCGGAATCGACTGCCGCCACCGAGGGATTTCAGGACGTCGCCGGGCAGCAGGACAACTGCGCCGCCGCCGGGTCCGGCCTCCAGGGTGCCCGCGAATTGTTCGGCAGTCATGGCCCGATCGTAAGCGGCCCACGACCCGGAAGAGCCCGAGCGGTCACGGCATTTGTCCGAAGTCAACCATTGACGGCATTCGCCCCATACGGGAAGGTGGTTGACGACGGTCAACAACCACCGTGGAGGTAGAGATGAAAAACCGAATCATCGTCCTACTGGTTGGCTTCTTTGCCAGTGCGCTCGGCCTGTTCGCGCTGAGTGCTCCGGCCTCGGCCGTCACCAAGCTGTCGCAGTCAGCGGCCGCATCGCAGTTGAGCAGCGCCGGAATCACCTGGAGTTCAAGCGGCGGCTGCACCACCCGGTCCAACTCCACCTGTACATCGTTCGAGCAGATCAACCAGAGCACGGTCTCCGGGGCAATCACCCTCAAGCGGGCCAGCGGCTGCTCGATCAACATCACCGGGGGTACCGAAGTCGGGCACGCGAGCGGCACTTACAGCCACTACAACGGCTACAAGATCGACATCACCCACCGATCCTGCATCGACAACTACATCCACAGCGCGTTCACCTACATCGGCCTGCGCGGTGACGGTGCGCGTCAGTGGCGGGCCGGCTCGGGCAACATCTACGCCGACGAGGGCAGCCACTGGGACATCACGTACTACACCTGCGGCTGCTAGTGGTCTGTCAGCGCGACGCAGTCTTTCCAGCCGCCAGCGCCGTCTCGGCGTGGTGGGCCTTGAGACAGGCGAAGGACTTCCCGGATCCATTCAGGACGCCTGGCTGACGGTGGACATGTTGAAGTCCGGCACCCGGATCGCGGGCATCGCCGTGCGGCGGAAGTAGTCGCTCCACTCCCGCGACATGGTGGGCTCGGTGCGGCCCACCTCGCTCGTGCGGCTGAGGAGGTCGATCGGCGACTCGTTGAAGCGGAAGTTGTTCACTGCGCCTTGGACGGTGCCGTTCTCGACCAGGTACACGCCGTCGCGGGTGAGGCCCGTAAGCAGAAGCGTCTGCGGGTCGACAACTCGGATGTACCACAGGCAGGTGAGCAGCAGCCCGCGCTCGGTGTCGGCCACCATCTGCTCGATGCTCTTGCCGCCGGCAGCCGTGCTCTCCAGAATCAGATTGCCGCCGAACAGGTGCGGCTGCGATCCGGACTTCGCAGCCCAGGCGCGCGGGCGGATGAGGTTGGCCAGCTTGCCGTCCCTGATCCAGTCAGTCGGGCCGACGGCGCTGCCGTTGTCGAAGACGGACTGCAGGCCTGATTCGGACTGGTTCGCGATTTCGAACGGCGAGCACTGCAGGCCGGCGGCGCTCGGGTCGGAGTACATCCGCACCGGATGTGGCGACAGTTGCTCACCGATCCGGGTGGCACCGCCGCTGCGCGAGTAGACGCTGCGGCCCTCCTCGGCGTCGCGTGCTGATGACGTCCAGTAGGCCTCGACGAACAGGTCGGCAACAGCCGTCGGGGGCAGGATTGTCTCGTAGCGGCCGGCGGGTAGGGCGATCTGCTTGGCCGCCCAGTCCAGCCTGGTGTCCAGCGCATCGGTGAGGGCCGTGATGTCGACGTCGGTGTAGTCGCGTGAGTGTGCGCCCGACCAGGCCGAGCGAGTGAGGTCGCCAGACTTGCCGTTGAGCTCGATCCGGCCGTCGGGCTGGTCGAAACGGCGGCGCAGGCCCGTCGAGGTACCCAGGAAGTACGACGTGAGGTGGTGCTCGGCGAATCCGTAGAGCAGCCGGTCGGCCTTCTTCCATCTCTCGAACGCCGCACCAAGTTCGGGCGCGAATTGCTCGAACACCTCGACGCTTGTCTCGGCCGGATCGGCCGACCAGTCGTCGTTGTGCTCGTAGTTCTCGACCAGCGGCGCCGCGTCGTCGGCGGGGCCGGCATCGCGCCCGGCCCGCTCGGACGCGCGGACCAACTCGCTCAACTCCTCCGCGTTGGTAACCGATCGGGTCACGACGCCAGCGCTGGTGCCCTCAGCGCCGTCAAAGGTGGAGATCACCGTGACCGACCGGGAGCGCATCTGGCCGTTGGTGGTGAGGCTGTTTCCCGCCCAGCGCAAGTTGGTCTCGGAATGCTCGGACACGAGCGCCACACAGCCGTCCGCTGTGGACTCGGCCAGGGCTTGTTCGACCAGTTCCTGTGGGGCGCTCATCGTCCGCCCTCCGAAATCGTGTTGAGTACGTTGACGCCGCGGAACAGCGCGGCGGGACAGCCGTGCGACACCGCAGCGACCTGACCCGGCTGGCCCTTGCCGCAGTTGAATGCGCCGCCCAGCACGTAGGTCTGCGGGCCACCGACCGCCTCCATGGATCCCCAGAAGTCGGTGGTGGTGGCCTGGTAGGCGACGTCGCGCAGCTGGCCGACGAGCTGGCCGTTCTCGATGCGGTGGAACTGCTGGCCGGTGAACTGGAAGTTGAAGCGCTGCATGTCGATCGACCACGACCGGTCGCCGACGATGTAGATGCCCTTCTCGACCCGGCTGATCAGCTCATCCGTGGACGGGCCCTCCGGTGCCGGCTGGATCGACACGTTTGCCATACGCTGCAAGGGAATGTGCCCGGAGGAGTCAGCGAACGCGCAGCCGTTGGACCGGCCAAAGTTGTTGGCGTGTGCCATCTGCCGGTTGAGCTGATAGCCGACCAGCGTGCCGTCGCGGACGATGTCGAACTCGGTGGTCGCCACGCCCTCGTCGTCGTAACCGATGCTCGACAGGCCGTGCTCGACCGTGCGGTCGCCAGTGACGTTCATGACCGAACTGCCGTAGGCCAGCGTGTTCAGCTTGTCGAGTGTCGCGAAGGAGGTCCCGGCGTACGCGGCCTCGTAGCCGAGCGCGCGATCGAGTTCGGTGGCGTGCCCGATCGACTCGTGGATGACCAGCCACAGATTGGACGGGTCGATCACCAGGTCGTAGCGGCCGGCCTCGACGCTGGGTGCCTTGACGTGCTCGGCCAGCAGTCCGGGCAGTTCGGCGATCTCGGCGTCGAAGTCCCAGCCGGTGCCGGTCAGGTACTCCCACCCACGACCGGCCGGCGGTGCGACGGTGCGCATGGACGAGAACGCGCCGGCGCCGCGATCGACGTTCACCACGGTGAATTCGGGGTGCACCCGCACCCGCTGCTGAGTGGTCATCGTGCCCGCCGAGTCGGCGTAGAACTTGTTCTCCAGCACCTGCAGGTAGCGCGCGTCGACGTGATCGACGCCGTCGGCGGAAAGGAGCCGTTCGGACAGCTCGGTCAAGCGCCCGGTGCGGTCGGCCTCGGGGACGTCGAAGGGGTTGAGGTCGTACGCCGAGACCCAGGTGACATCGGAGTAGACCGGCTCCGGTGCGAGGACGACCGGCTCCGAGCTGAGCACGCGGCTCACCTTGGCGGTGGCCACCGCCTGCTCGGCCAGCCGGGCGGCAGCCTCGGCGGTGCGGGCGATCCCGCTGGCGAAACCCCAGGCGCCGTTGTGGACAACCCGCACCGCGAGTCCGACGTCCTCACTGTCGGTGCTCGAGTCGAGCTGAGCATCGCGCAGGCCCAGGCTGCCGACGCGGATACGTTCGAGGCGGAAGTCGGCGTGCTCGGCGCCGAGATCGGCGGCACGGTTGAGTGCGGCCCCGGCGAGTTCACGCGCGGGCAGCGCGAGGAAGGACGGATCGATGTCGGGCATCCGTCGAACCTAGCGCGTCAGCAGACGGACAAGCCGCCCTGGTAACCCTTCACGAACGACTGGATGCGCTGCAGGCCGGTCGTCCCCCGCGCGCCGTAGGTGTTGTCCTGACCGACGAGGTTGAGCATGGCCGAGGTGGCCTCGTCCATGTCCGGCGGCGACAGGGCGAACGTCCGGCCGGTGTCGACGTTGACGTCCTTGGCGTAAGCGCCGGTGTAGCAACTCGCGGCCAACAGGGCGCTGGCATCATCGTTGGACCGGCTGAACAGCTGGTGGCGTACGGCCATGCCCCAACCCACGGTGAACAGGGTGCCGAGCGCGAAGTCCGCCGGCTGGTTCTCCTGCAGCGAGACCTTGTGCGTGCTGCGATCGACGCTCTTGTCAGCCAGGCTGTTGTAGGCCTTCTCGGCCTCTGACTTCGTGTAGTAGACCGTGTTGTCGTCAGGGCAGTAGCCGAACTCGCTGTTGCTGCTGGAGCCGCACTTGGGGTGGTCGTTCTCAGCGATCTTGACGTCAGTCCAGTTCTTGCCGATCGACCGCGCTGCGGCCTTCCAGAACCGGTTGAGGTCCGGTTGCAGGCCGCCTCCGTTCGGTGAGGAGTCGAGGACCTGGGCCAGCGTTTCGTTGCCGCCGGTCTTGTAGTCGGTGTCGCGGACGAACGGACGCTCGGTGTACTTGCGGGTGAAATAGTCCTTGGAATAGCAGAACTTCGGCCCGTGCAGCAGTCCGTCGTCTATCGCGCTGAGCCGGTCGAAGCCGTTTCCGTGGGAGATGTCCGACGGCGACGTGGGGGTCGAGTCGCGCACCTGCAGGTATCCGTTCAGCGCGGTGTCCGTCTGCTCAGGAGTGGCCCGGAAGTGGGCGGCCTTGTTCTTCACGACGAAATCGAGGAACGCCCCGGCCGCACAGTCGGCCTGCGACTCGAAGTCGATGGTGGGACGGTCCTCCTTGTAGTTGCCGGTTCGATATTGCAGGGCGTGGCCGAACTCGTGCGCGAAGGCCAGTGCGATGAGCAGCGGTCCGTACTTCTCGGCCAGGACGGGCACCAAATGGTCCTGGTTGCGGTCCCAGGCGATCGAGTCGTCGACGAAGCAGAAGAAGGCGTTGTTGACGATGGCCTTGGCGCTGCGGCTCAGGCAGCCGTTCTTGGCTGCCGGACCGGTGATATCGCCGGTGTCGACGACTTGCTGGCCGTCGACCGAGAAGAAGCCACCCTTGACTGCGGGCAGCGAGGCGCCGTTCATGATGCTCGGGTAGTTGATCTTCCAGTAAGCGAGGACGTCACTGAGCGCGTTCTTGACCGTGGTGTCGAACTCGTTACCCGAATCGCCCACCACGCTCAGGGAGGCGTTGGGAGCCACCTGCACTGACGGCTTGCCGTCGGTGACCGTGGCACACGCACTGAGGGCAAGCGTCGCCGCGAGCGCTATCGTCGCCGCGCGCATCGCTGTGCAGAATCGCCGTTGCACGACGGCTCCCTCCGGTCGATCAACCTTGGGCGGCAGTCTAGGGCGCCACGCGCTCGCCTGCAGTGATCCCCATAAGAGTTTGAAACACTAGGGGCATGGGACGGCATTCGGCACCGGAGGACGACGAGCCGTCCGACGCGCCGATCAACACTGCCGTCGACATCGCGGCCGGCCGTCATTTCGTTACAGATGAGGACGACCCGGCCCCCACCAGCAGCCCGGCGCGCCGCGAGACCGGCACGCACGGCGACCTGCGTCTGCTGCGCGAACGACCTGCGCTGCGCGCGCGCTGTGCGGCCGCCGCGATCGTCCCGTTCCTGCTCTACACGGCCGTCTTGGCCGTTATTGGCCGGGCCGACCTGTATCTGCTGTGGGTCTGGATCCCGACCGTTACAGCTGGCATCGCCGTGGGCGGATTTCTCGACGCCGCGCACCGACACGACCGCAAGACTTCCGCCGAGTGACGTATCGCCAGTTGAGTGACGGCACTTCGCGCCGTCCCTGAATATTGCCGATACGTCACTCGACCAGGAAGCCGGCTTTGAGGGCGCCGTATGCGTCGAGGTATTTCCTGATCTCGTCGTGCACCCGCTGGTAGGTGGCGCGCCGGTCGGGCGGCGTGGCCGGGTCGGCGAGGGCCGCGGGCAGGTCGATAAGCCGCAGCTTGGGCGAGATGTCCATCCAGGTCGGGATGGCTTCGGCCCGGGTGATCCTGAACCTGTGTGGCGCGACTTCGGTGAACATGAATTTCGGCATGATGCCCTCGCGGCTCTCGTCCACCGGGTCTGCGTGCCGCGAGATCTGGTTGCCCATGCAGTAGACAACCCACTTGCCGTTGATCCGCTCGGCCGGCTGCACCACGTGGGCGTGATCGCCCAGGATGACGTCGATGTTCGGCGAGGCGAGCAGCGCAGTGGCCTGGTCGCGTTGCTCCTGGGTGGCCAGATGGTCGTATTCCGTGCCCCAGTGCATCGACAGAACCACGATGTCGGCGCCGGCATGCTTCGCGCGCTGTGCCGCGCCCAGGATCGTCGAGACGTCGCTGAGATTGGCCAGCCAGGGTTGCCCAGCCGGGAGCGCGATGCCGTTGAAGCCGAAGGAGTAGGCGAGCTGGGCGACCTTGACACCGTTGCGAGTCGTGGTGATCAGTGGCGTGGCGGCCTCGGCGGCGGTGCGGGCGCTACCCGTGTGTTTCAGGCCGGCGGCGTCCAGTTCGTCGAGGGTGCGCTTGACGCCGGTGTATCCCTGGTCGAGCGAGTGGTTGGACGCGGAGGTGCAGGACGTGTAGCCGACCTTCTTCAAGGCGGTCAGCACCTGGGGTGGGGCGTTGAAATTCGGAAAACCCGAGAACGGCCCTTCGGGCGGGGCGAGCGGCGTCTCCATCTCGCAGGTCACCACGTCGACGCCGCGAGTGCTGCCCGCGATGCCGGCGTAGATCGGGCCGAAGTCGTAGCCGGCCCCGCCCGCGTCGGCATGCGCCTGCTCCCACAGTGGCGGGTGGATCAGCACGTCGCCCGAGCCGAGGACCGTGACAGTGCGCGGCGCGGCCTTGGTTGGTCTCGGCGTCGAACTGGTGGCGGCCGGGTCCGCGGGCAGGGTGACTGTCGAGATGGACGAGGACGGCCGGGGCGTGGACCTGACGTGCGGGCCGGAATGCGTGCAGCCGCTGAGGGCGGCGGCAGCCACGACCGCGGCGCCGACGGCCAAGGCACCGCGGCGCGTCACGCGGGCACGCTACGCCGATCAGCGGGCGTAGTTGCTGGCGCCCCACCAGTACCGGCGCCCTCGGTGATCGGCTGGCGGTCGGTGGCGCCGGCCAGCAGCTCGTCCACGGATTCGGCGACAGGCGGGGCCGTCGGCCGGGCTGAGCTGAGTGGTCATGGTGGCCCCCGGTAGCTGGACGGAGCCCCATCGTGTCGGTCGTGGCTTGCAACCTGCTTGCAGCCGCTGCGGTGACCCCTAGGCGGCGGGGAGGTTGACCAGTTCGCCCAGGCGGGCGCGGTGCGCAGTGGCGGTGCCCAGCGTGATCGCGTCGGCCTTGGCCCGCTTGAGGTACAGGTGGGCGGGGTGCTCCCAGGTGAAGCCGATACCGCCGTGCAGTTGCACGCACTCCTCGGCCGCCTTCACCGCGACCAGGGAGCAGTACG
>JBDTXT010000101.1:0-8176 GCA_040006035.1 Pseudonocardiales bacterium
CTTTGCAAGGCGGGGGTTAGGGGTTCGATTCCCCTCGTCTCCACAGACTGAAGGCTCCGTCCTGGTCAGGATCAAGCTGGACCAGGTCTTGTTGAGATCGGCGCCGTGAACGGGGGTCGCATCACCCGAGGTCGTGCATCGGCCGGCGAACTGGTCGACGTCAGCGTCGGTGCCCGCGCGGGCAAGGATGTCCGCGTCGCGCTCTGGGAACCGCCGGCGCCGCTCGACCGCGCGGGTCACGTCCACTGCCTGCCTGGTTCAGTTCTCGAGAGCGTCCTGCTGCTCGGCGAGCGCGTCGGCCTTCTTCTCGTGAGCCTTGGCCTCGGCCCGGTCCTTAGTCTCCTTGGTCTGCTCTTCGCCCTTGGTCTGCTGGGCGTCTCCCTCGGCCTTGAGCTGGTCGTCGTCGATCAACTCGCCGGCCTTTTCCTTCATCGTTCCCTTGATGTTCTCGCCGATGCCCATCAGTTGTTCACCGCTTCCTTCGTCTTCTGCGCGCTGCGCTGGGCGCTGCCGGCGGCAGTCGCCTTGGCTTGGTGGCCCTCGGCGCGCAACTGCGCCTGCATGGCCTTGATGCGCTCGGTTGCCTTCTCTTGCTGCACCTGCCCGGCCTTGGTCAACCGGTCGTTGTTCAGCACTGAGCCAACAATTTCCTTGCCCAGTCCGACGGCCTTGTCGAACAAGCCCAAGGCGTTCTTGGGGTCGATGCGCGGGATCTGCATGAAGCACTCCTTGCCGTAGTTGGCGTCGCCAGAGGCGATTCGCCCCGACACCGGACACGTACTCGCCGGTAACTCATGGGTACCCGCTGAGTTGGCCGCCTATCGCGGGTGTGAGCGGGTGCACTCCCGAGGTCAGGCGCGCCTGCGGAAAAACCCGAACAGGCTCGGCGGCGGGCCTGCGATTCCGGGCACCGGGATGGCCTCGTACAGCAGGGCCCAACTCTTGGGCTCGCCGTCAGAGTCGCCCTCGAAGCGCGGGGTCGGCTCCATCTCGAGCATCCGAAAGCCAGCCTGCGCCAACTGGTCGCGGACCGACACGAGCAGCCGGATCTCGTCGACCGCGGTGGCGACATCGCTCGCGGACACGAGCACCGGCTGGACGTGTGAGTGCGAGCGCTGCGAGCACTGCCCGGCGATGCAGGTGTGCGACTCGAGCAGGACGGTCAGATCTTCCACCCCGTCGAGTGTGCACCACTGACGCCTTGTGCCACATCGTCCCGATTACCTGCAGATTGCGACTCGATCAATGTGCTCGCGGCGGTAGTTGACGACCTGTCGCATGGCTATCGTGAGGCGACTCGATGGAGGACCGCCGTGAGCGTTGATCCCGAACGTCAAGCGCCGCCGTGCGTGTTGGTGATCTTCGGCGCGTCGGGGGACTTGACCGAACGCAAGCTGTTGCCGGCACTTGCTCGGCTGGCGGGCCAAGCCGGCCTTCCGTCGCAATTCGCGCTGATCGGTGTCGCCCGCACACCGATGTCGGATGAGGAGTTCCGAGTGCACTGCCGGCAGGCGGCGAGCAACGGCGGCGGCGAGGGCGGCGCCGAGTGGGACCGCGTGATCGACTCGACCCGATACATCAGCGGCGGCTACGACGACCCCGCGACATATGCGCGCCTGGCCGAGGTTCTGGAGCACTGCGACCGTGAGCGCGGCACGGCCGGAAGCCGGGTCTATTACCTCGCCACCCCGCCCCGCCTATTCGGGTCGGTCGCGGCCAACCTCGGCAAAGCCGGCCTGAGCGACGGCGCAGCGGGTGGGTTCGCCCGCCTGGTGATCGAGAAGCCGTTCGGGTGGGACGAGCAGAGTGCGCGGGAGCTCTACAGCGAGATCTCTTCGGCCTTCAGCGAAGAGCAGATCTTCCGCATCGATCACTATCTGGCCAAGGACACCGTGCAGAACCTGTTGGCGTTGCGCTTCGCCAACTCGATCTTCGAACCCATCTGGGACCGCACCTGGGTCGACAACGTGCAGATCACGGTCGCGGAGACGATCGGCGTGGGCGAGCGTGGCGGCTTCTACGAGACGACCGGCGCGGTGCGCGACATCGTGCAAAACCATGTCCTGCAGGTCCTGTCCCTGTTCCTGATGGAGCCGCCGACCTCGTTTCATCCGGAAGCGATCCGGGACGAGAAGGTAAAGCTGCTGCGATCGATACGCCCGCTCGAGGACGAGCGGGAGATCGCGGTCCACGCGGTTCGCGGCCAGTACAGCCGTGGTGGTACGCGAGCCGAGCTGATGCCCGGCTACCGCGAGGAGACGGGCGTGGATCCGTTGAGCTCAACGGAGACCTTCGTCGCGTTGCGACTGGAGATCAACAACTGGAGGTGGGCCGGCGTTCCTGTCTATGTGCGGACCGGGAAGCGACTACCCCATCGGGTCACCGAGGTCGCCATGCAGTTCCAGCGACCACCCCAGTTGCCCCTGTTCCCCCAGGCCTCACCGGCCCTCGAGCCCGACACGCTGATCGTGCGAGTCCAGCCGAACGAGGGCTTGAGCCTGCGGTTCGGCGCGAAGGTACCCGGTCATTCCTTCCACCTGCGCAAAGCGTCGATGGACTTTTCCTACGATGCTGGTTTCGAGAGCCAGACGGCTGAGGCATACGAGCGCGTCATTCTCGATGCGCTGATCGGCGATGCCACGCTGTTCATCCGCGCCGATGAGGTGAGCCGGTCCTGGCGCATCGTCGATCCGCTGCTGCGGTTCTGGGCAGCTGATGACAGACCGATTCCGCTGTACCAGGCAGCCACCTGGGGGCCGCGCGAGTCGGCCGAGTTGGTCGAGCGAGACGGACGCGCGTGGCGTCCACTCGACTGACGTGCTCGGCTGAGAAGTAGGCCCTGCCTACTTCTCGCCACAGATGAGCAATTCGCCGCTGCGATCGACGATCGTGAACGTGACCGGGCTGACGCCGGTCTTACTTGTGGTGCTCGACTTGACGTCCAGTGAGTACTTAAGATCCAGTCCGGCGCTGACCGTGGCAGAGCTCTCGAAGGTCGAGTTCGTCACGGTGACGGTGAAGTCACCGCTGGTCTTGTCGATGGAGTTGCGCCAGGTAGTGCGCAACTCCGGGCAGACGAGGGTCTCGGCGTCGGTGCGGTCCTGCGCGTTGACGTCATCGAGGTAGCGCGCGAGCACCGCCTTGGCGCTGCTCTCGGTGAGGCCGCCCGAGGAACTGCTGCTCCTGCCTGTCGCGGCGGAGGGGAAATCGCGGGTGCTCGGGCCTGCAGGAATGGAGGTGCTCGGGCCATTCGTGGGGTTCGGCTTGTTGTCCTTGGCGAGCAGGTAAGTGGTCAGGACTACCGCGATCAACAGCAGCGCGGTGACGCCGGCAATCAATGGTCCCCGGCGGCGGGGCGGATTCGGCGCCGGCAGGTACGGGCTGATCGGGCCGGACGGATGTCCCGGCGGGGTGCTCCATTGGCCGCCGCCGGTGGGCGGTGGCTGCCAGCTCGCCGGTTCGGACGGCGGCGGGATGTCGCGGCGGGGTTCGCCGACCGGCGGTGGCAGGTGAGCGCTAGAGCGGGCCGGGGGGCCCTCGGCTCTGCGCGGTGGTGGCGGTGGGGTGGGGGCGAACATGACGGGCGGGCTGGGGGCTGACGACGATGGTGATGCGGTGCCCGACCGCGCGGCCGGCTCTCGCGAGCTGGGTGGCGCCGGGGAGTGGGCGGCCGGTGCCTGCGCCGGTGGTGGCGGTGGCGGTGGGGAGGTGCGGACAGGTGCCGGGGCATGGCGGGTGTCTGCGCGTAGGGCGGTGCGGGCGTCGCGGGCGAACTCGCCGGCGGTGGGGTAGCGCTCTGCGGCGTTTTTCGACATGCCTTTGCAGATGACCTCGTCCAGCCCGGCGGGCAGTTCGGGCTGGCGGGCGGTCACCTTGGGAGGGGCGGTGTGCATGTGGGCGTACATCATGGCGAACAATTCGCCGTCGAAGGGTTTGTGGCCGGTGAGGGTTTCGTGCAGCACGCAGGCCAGCGCGTAGACGTCGGTGGTGTGATCGCCGGAGTCGCCGCCGATGCGTTCTGGTGACATGTAGGCCACGGTGCCCACGGTGCCGGTGGTGGCGGTCAGCACGGTGCCTTCCTGGGTGGCCGAGTGGGCGATGCCGAAGTCGACGAGGTAGGCGAAGGGGTCCCCGCCGCGGTCCGGGCCCAGGCCGGTGAGCAGGATGTTGGAGGGTTTGACGTCGCGGTGGACCAGCCCGCTTCGGTGTGCGGCGTCCAGCGCGGAGGCGACCTGGGAGATCACGCTGACGGCGACCTCGGCGTCCAGCCCGCCGCCGCGGGCCAGCACGGTGCCCAGATCGGCGCCCTCGACCAGGCGCATGTCGATGAACAGCTGGTTGTCGATCTCGCCGAAGTCGTGGATGGGGATGATGTGCGGCTCGTTGAGGCGGGCCACCATCCGCGATTCGCGGCGGAAACGGGACTTGAACGACTCGTCCTCGGCCAGGTACTTCGAGAGCAGCTTGAGCGCGACGGTGCGCTCACGCACCGTGTCCAGCGCGCGGTAGACCTCGCCCATGCCGCCGCGCCCGAGCAGCTCATGCAACTCGTAGCGGCCGAACTCCTCGGGCACCCCGAACCTCCATAGGCCACGCCGCTGCCGCCCTCCGCCCCCGACACGGCCCCCGCATCCTCCCACGTTCTGGCCGGGCGTCGACCTATGACGAGCCGCGAGCCACGAGCATGCGCGGTCTGTTCAAAGATGCCCGAATTGATGCGGGACCAAGATCCGGAATTGGGCGATCCAGTTCATTCCAGAGCTTGTGGAGCCCCCAACTTTGGATACTCTCACTTCGCCCTCATATACCTCGCTTGGCACCACCACGGAGATCGACACGGTCGTCGAAGTTGGGAGTGTTGTGACTGTCGGGCCCCCCAACGTCGCGATAGGTGAGCCTGCCGCGGGCAATCAAGCGCCCGGCGATCTCAATGAACAGTTGCTCAACACCGACTGGTGGAGTGACGAGATGGTCCAGGCGGCCGGCATCCCCATCCTCGACGTGCCCTTCGTCTCGGTCGGCGGCGGCATCGGGTCGTTCGTGACCGTGGACTATCTGCGCATAGCCGGCGTGCCGGTCGACCAGATTCGGGTGCTGTCGAACATCGATCACCCCTGGCAGACCTACGAATATCTGACGCGCGTTTCGCAGATCCCGCGGCCAGAACGAATCCGGTCAGACTCGGCTTCGCGTCCGGACAACATTTGGGGGTTCCCTTCCTACGCCTTGGAGGAGGCGATCAGGGACAAATCCATCAAGCCGCTGTGGCAAGTCTTCACCGAACCGATGTGGGCCGACTTCTACACCCCGCGCGCGGGACAGGTGTTCGCCAACCTGGAACGTGAGGCCAAACGGATCCGCTACTGGGACATGCTCGTCAAGGGCCAGGTACGGATGATCCGGCGCCGGCAGGGCGGCGGCTACTTCACGGTTCTCACGCCGCCGGAAGGCGCGTCGGCCACTCGTCGGGTGGCGTTCCGTTCGCAGTACGTGCACAGCGCGATCGGCTACCCGGGACTGAAGTACCTGCCCGACCTGCAGCAGTTCCGCATCGAGCAGCAAGACTTCCACCACGTGGTGAGCGCGTACGAAGACCACGAGCACGTCTACAACCAACTGCGCACCCGGCCCGGCACGGTACTCATCCGCGGCGGTGGCATCGTCGCGTCGCGCGTGCTGGCCCGGCTGATGGACGACCGGGCGAAGTACGGCCTCCAGACCCACATCGTGCACCTGTTCCGCACCTACATCTCCGGCTCGCACGGCAAGAACATGTGGGCGCGCCGCAAGGGCGGCAATGGCTTCGCCTATCAGGGCTTCAACTATCCGAAGTCGGTGTGGGGGGGACAACTCAAAGCGCGCATCCGCCGTCTCGAGGGTGAGCAACGGGCCGAGGCCTACAAGGAGATGGGCGGCACCAACACGCCATGGCGGCGCAGTTGGCAGCGCCAGATGAACGAAGGGCGCGCCGCGGGCTGGTACCAGGTCGTCACCGGCACCGTCGAGAGCATGGCGGTGCGCCCAGACGGGAAGGTCAGCAGCTTTGTCAAGACGAGCGGGGGAGTGTTCGAGTTCCCGGCCGATTTCATCATCGACTGCACCGGCCTGGAGGCCGACGTCGCCGAGCACCGCGTCTTGGCTGATCTGCTCGAGCACGGCGGCGCCGCCCGCAACCCGGTCGGCCGTCTGGACGTCGAACGCAGCTTCGAGCTGCGCGGCGCCGACAGCCCACCCGGTGCGCTGTACGCCTCAGGCTCAGCCACCTTGGGTGGCTACTTCCCCGGCGTCGACACCTTCCTCGGCCTGCAGGTGGCCGCCCAGGAAATCACCGACGACCTCGCCCGGCGCGGGTTCTGCCGCAAGCTGGGTCCCGGCCGCTCAACTAGCCAATGGCTCAAATGGGCCCGCAACAAGCCGATCTGACGAGAGCGCAGGAGCTGACCAAATGCTGCCCACCCTGATCGGGCGGATCCAGACGCGGATCATCGTCCTTGCCGTCGTCGGCGGGTTGGTCACCCTGATCGTGGTGCCGTTCCTGCCCGGCGCCGGCACCCTAGGCCAGCACTATCGCGTCGGGTTCATCGTGCTGGCCGCCGTGATCGTCCTCGGTATCGGCTGGGAACTCGTCTACCACTTCCTGATGCAGTGGCGCTGGGAGAAGGACTGGCCGACATTCTTCGGCCTCGCCACCCTGATCAACGAAGGCATCCTCGTCTACCTTCTGGTGCGGGCGAAGGCGGTGCCAGGCATCGACGGCCCGGTCAACGCATGGGCATTCTGGATTCAGTTCCTGGCCGTGTGGATCGTCGCCTGGCTCGTGGTCAACGGGCCGATGCGGGTGCCGTTCCTGCACTGGCGCTTCTTCGGCGGGAGGCTCGTGTGAGCGCCGGCGCGCTCCGGCCGGTCGTGGGCGACGGCGTGCTCTCGCGGCATGGGCAGCTAGTGGTCTTGTGCGCGGCGGCCGAGGACTGCGCCGACTTGGTCGATGCAGTGCTCGCCGCGCATGAGCAGGTCGCACACGAGGGTGGGGACGCATCGGCCCTGGCCGACCGCATCGACAGGGTGCTGAGCGATGCCGCCGCCGACCTGAACGTGGTCGTGTTCGGGCCCGCGGGCGCTGCGTTGGCAGTCGCGGTGTACGGGCACGCCTGGGCGGATGTGACGACCGAGCACGGCGAGCAGCGGCTGGCTTTGCGGCAGTCGCACAACGGCGTACGCAGCGTGCTGCCCGGGACGTTGGTGTCGGTGCGGGCGGGCCTCGGCGATGTTGACGTGAGCACCGAGCCGCAGCGGTGGGGCAACTTGGAACACGGCTCGGTGCACGCCGCCGGGCTTCTCTTCGTGGCAGCGGGCGCGCCCGAGGTGGCGCCTGCTCCACCCGCGCACGAAGGCTCGTCCGGCCCGTCCACGTCGCAAGTCCCGCCGCTGGCGAGCCTCCCGACCGTCGCGATGCCGATAGCCGAGGTCGATGACCCGGCCGGTGCCCCCGCTGCCGATGCGGTGCAGCCTGTGGCGCCACCCGAGATGCCGGCCATCGCGCCCCAGGAGCGTGCCGTCGACCGCAGCCAGTCGTTCTCCTCCGTCGTCCTCTTTTCCGCCGCCGGGACCGAGCCGCAGGCACCGGAACGCGCGCCGCTGCCGATCGCGACGCCACCGCAGCCGGTGGCTCCGGAGATCCCTCCCGCACCGCACCCCGTCGACGACGGCCGCCCGAAGGTCATGGGTGTTTACTGCAAGAACGGGCACTTCGATGACCCCTCCGCGCGCTACTGCGCGATCTGTGGCATCTCCATGGTCCAGCAGACGCTGCTTCCGCGGCTGGGCCCACGACCCCCCTTGGGTGTCCTGGTGCTCGACGAGGGCAGCATCCTCAGCCTCGACACCGACTACGTTATCGGCCGCGATCCCACGCGTGACGCCGACGTCGTAACTGGCACGGCACGGCAGTTGCGGATTGAGGATCCCGAGGGTGTGTTGTCGCGGATTCACGCGCGGATCGTGCTGTCCGGATGGCAGGTGCAGGTCGTCGACCTCGGATCCGCGAACGGCACCCGGGTCTGGGGACCACGCGACGCGACGTGGCGGCCTATCCCGCCCCAGACACCCATCGCGATCACGCCCGGCACCCAGGTCGGCTTCGGCCGTCGTCAGCTGCGCTACGAATCCCATCGCAACA